>NZ_JBBMFA010000104.1:0-66216 GCF_040096265.1 Ruthenibacterium intestinale | reverse complement strand
CCTTTAGGCGTGGCTAGTATTTTAGGGCTTTGCCCGCTTCTGAAGAACCACCAGCTTCGCTGGTGGGTTACTATTTTGAAATTTTTAGTTTTTGTGCAGTTTTCTTTGGAAGAATTTGACGCATTCTACAATGGGGATTACCACTACGGCCAGAAGCAATGCGATGGTATACTCCACCAGGCTGATGTGGGTGAATCCAAAAGCGTCCGAGATACCCGGCAGATAGATAACACCGGTGGTCAAGACCAGGCTGAGAAGCATGGCTCCCCACAGAACTTTGTTGTGGCTTCCCAGTTTGAAGACGCTGCCTCTCTGGCTCCGCATGTTGAAGGAATGGAAAATTTCCGCCATGCTCATGGTCAGGAAGGCCATGGTCATGCCATCCGGGCTGTTGGTGATCTCCCAAACACCGCTTTCCAGGAAATGACCGATGAAATAGGCCGCCAATGTGACCACTGTCACCATGGCACCCTGATACAGCACATCTGTACCCAGACCGCCTGCAAAAATGCCATCGGTGGCGCTGCGCGGTTTGCGTTTCATCAGGTCCGGTTCGCCTTTTTCCATGCCCAGAGCCAGGGCGGGGAAGCAGTCGGTAATCAGATTGATCCAGAGCAGGTGTACCGGCTCCAGAACGACGAAGCCCATCATGGTGGCCAGGAACACGCTCAAGACCTCGCTCATATTGGAGCCCAGCAGGAACTGAATAGCCTTGCGGATGTTATCATAAATCCGGCGGCCTTCACCCACAGCGCCCACGATAGTGGCGAAGTTGTCATCGGCCAGAACCATATCGGCAACATTTTTGGTAACATCGGTACCGGTAATACCCATTCCAATGCCAATATCCGCGCTCTTGATGCTGGGAGCATCGTTTACACCGTCGCCGGTCATGGCGGTAATACAGCCGCGTTTGCGCCATGCATTGACGATGCGTACTTTGTGTTCCGGTTGTACACGAGCATAAACGCTATAATGATCGATATGAGCAGCCAGCTCTTCGTCGCTGATCTCGTTCAGCTGAGAGCCAGTGAGCGCCTGGCTTTCGTCTTCCAGGATTCCCAGTTCACGTGCGATGGCCACAGCGGTGTCGTGGTGGTCACCGGTGATCATCACTGGCCGGATACCGGCAGTGCGGCATTCTTCGATGGCGGCTTTTACCTCCGGACGGATAGGATCGATCATACCCGTCAGGCCCAGGAAGGTAAGACCCTGCTCCAGCGCTTCAGGGCTGGTATCGGCGGGAAGCTGCTGATATTCTTTCTGTGCGGCGGCCAAAACACGGAGTGCTTTGTCTGCCATAGCTTTGTTGTCGGCAAGGATTCGATTGGCTGCTTCAGCAGTCAGTTCGCGTTTTTCGCCGTTCTCCATGTAGAAAGAGCAGCGTTTCAAAATTTCGTCGGGCGCGCCCTTGGTGTACTGAATGTAGCCCTGTTCCGTTTTATGGATGGTGCTCATCATTTTACGCATGCTGTCGAACGGCGCTTCAGCAACGCGGGGAGTCTGCGCTTCCATGTCGGGTTTCGAAAGATTTTCTTTCGATGCCCAGTTGACAAGCGCACATTCGGTGGGTTCACCAACGGCCTCACCATTGTCACCGGGCTTGGCGTCGCTGCACAGTGCCATGGCACGGCCGACGGTCTGCGCATCCCCGGTGTGTTCCACAACGGTCATTTTGTTCTGCGTCAGAGTTCCGGTTTTATCCGAGCAAATGACCTGCGCACAGCCCAGCGTTTCAACAGCGGTCAAGCGCCGGATCACAGCGTTTCGTTTGGACATGTTGGTAACGCCAATGGAAAGAACGATGGTAACAACTGCAGCGAGGCCTTCCGGAATGGCTGCAACTGCCAGACTGACCGCGACCATGAAGGTGCTGATGACCACGTCAAGGTGGAAATCGCCCGCACGGATCAGGCTGAATGCGAAAATGAACAGGCAGATGCCAAGAACCAGAACACTCAGCACCTTGCTGAGCTGGCCAAGCTTTTTCTGAAGCGGCGTTTCACCGTCCTGCGCGTCGGCCAGAGCACCGGCGATTTTACCCATTTCGGTGTCCATTCCTGTCCCGGTAATGACGGCGCTGCCGCGGCCGTAAACAATGGTACTGCCCATATATACCATGTTTTTGCGGTCGCCCAACGGGATGTCTGTTTCGGAAGAGGCAAGAACGTCTGTGTGCTTTTCCACCGGAACGCTTTCACCGGTCAGCGCAGCTTCTTCCGCTTTCATGCTTGCGCTTTCGAGGATTCTGGCATCCGCGGGAACAGCGTCGCCCGCCTCCAGGATGACCACGTCGCCGGGAACCAGCTCTTCGCTTTTCAAAACCACCATTTTCCCATCACGCAGCACTTTACTGGTGGCGGCGGTCATTTCCTGAAGCGCCTCAATGGCCTTTTCGGCCTTGCTCTCCTGATAAACGCCAAGCACTGCATTGATCAGAACAACGATCAGAATAATAAACACGTCGGCAAAACTTTCGCCTTCATAGGCGGCAGTGATTCCGGAAATCGCTGCTGCCACCAGCAGAATGATAATCATGGGGTCGCACAGTTGCTGGACAAACCGCTGGAACAAGGTGATTTTTTTACCTTCTTTCAGCTTGTTGGGGCCGTACTGTTCGGCACGGCGGGCGGCCTCCTGGCTGGAGAGACCTTCCGCAGTACTGTCAAGTTCCTGCAAAACAGCCGATGTTTCTTCGCAGTAGAATTTCAAGACACAACTTCCTTTCTTTGTTTGAGAAGAGTATGGGCGACAATAAAAAACGAGACTCATGTGCAACTCAAAAAAATTGCACATGAGTCTCGTTGTCACATTTAAGCCAGGTCGAAGGCCGTGTGTTGACTTAAACCACGCTGGACAGCGTGCAACTACTCCCTCATGAGTTATTCTTTTATTCATTATACAGCGCTTTGGGCAGAATGCAACACGTTTTGAAACAAAAACTTAAATTTGTACGACTTTTTGCGCTTCCTTCCGGGTCATTTCACGGCCGATGGTCAGAAGCATGGTAACATAGCAGGCGCCGCCGCCGATAAAGTTGGAAATGGGCTCGGCAAGAAAAACACCACTTACTCCCAGTGAGGCAACGTGCGGAAGCCAAAGAGTGAGGGGAATGACGATCACAACTTTGCGGAACAGCGAGAAGAAAATGGATTGCTTGGAACGCCCCAACGCCACTGCAACCGACTGCCCGGAAAATTGAAGAGCCATCATGAAAATGCCGAAGAAATAGAGATGCATGGCAGGAACACTGTCGGCTGCCAGCTGGGCGTCGGAAGTGAACATTCCCGCGAAAAACTGAGGAAACAGGAAAATGACCAGCCAGGTGAAAAGCGTGTAAATCACACAGAGCACGGTCATGAAACGAATGCCTTTGCGCACACGGCCGTATTCACAGGCACCGTAATTGTAACCCAGAACCGGCTGTGCCGCCTGTGTGATGCCGCTGACGGGGGTCAGAGCCACTTCTCGTACGGAGTTGACAATTGTCATAACGCTGACATACAAATCACCGCCGAATTGCTGCAGGGTGGAAGTACAGGCGATCTGTACCAGACCGTTGGTAACAGACATAATAAAACCGGACATGCCCAGCGTGATGATCCGGAATGTCTGCGGGAGGTTGGGCCGCATTTGCGAAAAACGCAGGCGAATGACCGCCCGCGGCCCGCACAGAAAATACATGGCCCAGACAGCGGAGAGAAACTGCGAGAGAACGGTGGCCAACGCCGCGCCCTGAACACCCAGCCCGAGAAGGAAGATAAACACCGGGTCCAGCACGATGTTGACGGCCGCACCCAGAAGGACCGTCATCATTCCCGTCCGTCCAAATCCCTGTGCATTGATGAAGCCGTTCATCCCAAGGCTCAGCATTACAAACAGGGTACCGCACAGATAAATGGTCAGATAATCATTGGCGTAAGGGTAGGTGACGTCGCTGGCGCCGAACAAGTAGAGCAACGGCGTTTTCAGCAGAAAACACAGAACGCTGAGAACAAGCCCGGTTCCCAGCAGGAGGGCGCAGGTGGCCCCCATGATCTGCCCGGCACCGGCGGAATCGTTCTTGCCGCGTGCAATGGAAAAAAGCGGGGTGCCGCCGTAACCAAAGAGATTGGCGAAAGCGGTAATCATCGTAATAATGGGAAATGCAAGGCCGACGCCTGCCAGCGCGCCGGCACTGGCGCCAGGCATATGCCCCAGATAAATGCGGTCCACTACATTGTAGAGTACATTGATGAGCTGCGCGAAGGTCATGGGAATCGCCAGGCGCAAAATGTTGGAAGCGACCGAGCCTTTTGAAAAGTCGCTGGTAGAAGAAGACATAAAATCACCTGATTGAAATTTTAGAGAAAACTCATTTGCTGGGCACTGGGAAGATGAACGTATTCAAGGGCATTTTCCCGGTGCAGGCGGCTGGTCTGTAATTCTTTCAGAAAGACAGACGCATCTCCGGTCCCGGAAAGAACCAGTTCTTCCCGGGCACGGGTCATGCCCACATAGAACAGTCGGCGTTCTTCTTCCAGTGGGGAACGGCCATCCTGCAGCGGAATGGTCCCGGCGGAAAGCCCGGCGAGAAAAACAACGGGAAATTCAAGACCTTTTGCTCCGTGCAGCGTCATCAAACGGACTGCTCCGGAAGCATATTCCTTTCGACTGGCACGAACGATGTCCCCTTCGCTTCCCAGAAGCAGCGTATCCAGCAAAGAGACCATCGTCTTGTGGAAAAGCGCAGTATCCAGCAGCCTCTGACGGGCGCCGCGCAATTCCTGACCGTGCCAGAAATCTTCCAGCAGGCGGTGCGGCCGTTCCCGCGCAACGCGGGGCAGAAAGGTGTCCACCTGCGCAAACCATTGCCCATACCAGCCGTCCGTACCAAGTGCGGCGCGAAGAGCGGCCCAATCCGAAGCAGCGGCACAGGCTTCTTCCGCGTGCCGAACAAGATCCGGCGGACAGTGCAAAACGCCGGCGAGATATGCATGCAGAGAAAGAGAGTCTTTCAAGTGGAGCAGATGCCGGAAAAAACCTGCCGCACCCCGCACGGATTCATCGGCCAGAAAATCGCCGCGCCCGGTGATCGCACAGGGGATGCCGTCGTGCAACAGGCATTCTTCCACCAAATCCAATTGACGGTGGGTTCGGCAAAGGACTGCAATATCGGAAAAGGCGCGCTGCGTGCCTTCCGTTTTGCCCTGAGCGGCCAGCATATCCACACCGCCGGTCATGCGTGCAATCTCCTTGGCGATGAAAATGCCTTCCGAGTAGGCGCTCGGCGCGTGAACAAACCGAATGTCCGCTGCATCCGGCTGATGGGCCTTCAAAACGCGCATGGGACCGGGATTGTGGCTGATCAGTTGAACGGCGCTTTCCAGAATGGCAGGTGAGGAGCGATAGTTGTCTTCAAAACGAATCTCCCGCAGCGGCGTAATGGTTTCCCGAAGCCGTTCAAAGCATCCCCCGCCGGCACCGCGGAATCCGTAGATCGACTGGTCGTCATCTCCGATGACAAACAGGTGTTCTCCTGCAGTATGCCATTTTTGAATCAGATCAAATTGAATGCGGTTGGTGTCCTGAAACTCATCCACCAGAAGAAACCGCAGGTGCTGCTGCTGTTCCGCAGAAAGCGGCTGTTCCAAAGCTGCCAGCAGGACATCGTCCAGATCCAGCAGACCTTTCTGGGCCAAAGCTGCGTTGTAATCGGCAAATCCTTCCGGTTCCGATGCTTCGGCTCCGCTTTTGAAACGGGAAACTTCATCCAGAAAGCGGCGGGGTGAGCCTTTGCGGCCATCGGCTGCCAAAACATCCCGCGCCAGTTCCAGCGCAAGCTCGTTGGAAATCATGGTCGGTGCGGGAAGCATGGCGAGGCAAAGGCTGTGAAAAGTGCCGATCTGAAGACCGCGAAGCGCCTGTCGGGAACCGAGCGCATCTTCCAGCCGCTGCGTCATTTCCTGGGCAGCCATACGAGTGAATGTGACCGCAGTAATTTGCGAGGGAGAGATTCCGCAGCTTTGAATCAGATATAGAATGTGCGAAACCAGTGTTTTGGTCTTTCCTGTACCGGGGCCCGCGATCACGGCGACCGCAGGCTGAAGCGCTTCAACGGCTTCCTGCTGCCGGTCATTGAGCGCTCCGGCCGGCATGGGCCGCTTTGCTTGTCTGGCAGCCTCTCGTTTTTGAAATACAGGCCGGGGGGATTCCGCGGGGGCTTGTGTGGGGACCGGCAGGCTCATCTGACCGTTCAATTCTTCCCGTTCGCCCGCGCGAAACAGTGAAATGGTGCCATACTCGCCGTCGTATCCGCCTAACCGTTGGACCTGGCCGGCACGAACACGGCGCACCCCCTCCGCAACGCAAAGACCGGCTGCGCGGCGGATGTCTTCCAGCGGAGCTTCGCGCAGAATGTAAAATTCCGGGCCTAAGGTGTGCAGAAGCTCTTCATAGGCGCGCTGCACTTTTTTGGAAGATTCACCGGTTCCGAGAGATGCTGCAAGAATCTGCGGCAGTGGAACCAGTGATTCAAAGGGTTTGGCATCCGGGCGGCAAAATCCCGCAGGGCGGTCCGCAAGTTCTTCGACCCGGTGCTCCACACCGATGGTCAGTTTGCGTCCACAGACCGGGCAGCGGCCGTCCAGCGCCTGCGTTTCTCCGGGAGTCAGGCGCACTTTGCAGTTCCGATGCCCGTCCAAATGGTACTTCCCCTCTTCCGGGAAAAACTCCACAGTGCCGGCCAGGCCGTCGCCGGTCTGAAGAGCGCGGGAGAGGGCTTCGTATGTGAGAGGGCCATCCAGCAGATTGGCCTCCCGGCCGAGTCGGGCAGGGGAATGCGCATCCGAATTGGAAATCAGCTGAAAGCGATCCAAAGCGGAAACCCGCCAATTCATGGGCGGGTCGGATGATAAACCGGTCTCCACCGCATGGATCATGGGGGCCAGATCCCCAAAACATTCTTCCACGGAATCAAAACCGGAAAAAGCACCGAACATGGAAAAGTGCGGCGTCCAGATATGGGCGGGGACAAACACGGCTTCCGGACAGCTGTCCAGCGTGATCTCCAGCAAATCCCGGCTGTCCAGGCCGAGAATGGGACGGCCGTCGGAGTGAATGTTGCCGATGGCTTCCAGTTTTCTGCTTAAAAGTTCGGCAGCTTCCAGGCTGGGCATCAGAATCAGAT
This sequence comes from Ruthenibacterium intestinale, assembly GCF_040096265.1. Taxonomy (NCBI): domain Bacteria; kingdom Bacillati; phylum Bacillota; class Clostridia; order Eubacteriales; family Oscillospiraceae; genus Ruthenibacterium; species Ruthenibacterium intestinale. Next base: position 59,048 of record NZ_JBBMFA010000104.1, on the reverse strand, counting down.
TGTGGACCTTGCGCGTTTTTCCATGGCGTTTATAAATGCAGCTGATCTCGCTGGTAAGAACAAAGCGGGGCACGGGAACGTCACCCCCTACGCCGGCGTCCAGCATTTCCTCAGAACGCAGTGTATAAAATCCGCCTGGCTGTTCCACCAGCTTGGCGCGCAGCTCTTCGCGCCAGGCAGGGTGGGTGAAATCGCCGGTCCCCACCAGAGCGAGACCTTTTCTGCGCGCCCACAGATCCAGATGAGGAAGGTCGCAGTCGCGGCTGGTAGCGCGGGAAAAGCGGGAATGAATATGCAGATCCGCCAGATACATGGGAACCGCCTCCTGTCCAGTGAAATCTTTTTCTATTTTAGCGCATTCCGGGCCAAAAGAAAACAGGCCGGAGTTTCCGGCCTGTGCTTTTGGCTATTCTACGGTAACAACACCATTTTCGCCTACAGTCACGGTGTCACCCGTGCGGACCGCCTGCAGGAATTCGTCGCCCAGACTGTCTACGGTAGGCATGGGATGCTCGCTCCAAACACCCGCCAGAATGGCGCCGGCGGCGGCCAGGCTGTCGATGGGTTTGGAGAACAGAAGACAGGCGGGCTGCCGGCCCATGCTGGCCGCTGTGAACAGAACCATGCCACCGGTGGTGGAACCAATGGTCTGCGGCAGACACAAAGCGGTGCCTGCCATGGGCTTTTTATACAGATCCGGGTTGTTCTGATCCGAACATTTTCCGGTCTTGTCACCAAACATCAAGCTTTTTTGGTAGCTGGCCAGCGTATTGAATCCGCTGTGTGTCACAAGGGCCTGTGCCTTGGCAGTGCCGGGCACGACCACACGTCCCTGAAATGTTTTCATGCGTGTTGACCTCCCTTCGTCAGAAAGGCGAGAATTTCGGAATCGGTGTAATACCGTGCGGTGGAATAGGTGCGCAGCTTGTTGGAATTGGTGATGACCGGCATTTTTCCGCACAGAGGATTGTTCATGTACATCAGCGGGCAGATGGAGGACAACACGATGCCCATCTCTGCCAGAACCTTTGCGCGGGGTGTGCTGCGGAACGCTTCGGCCACCGCGGGCGCGGCGGTGAATACGGTGGGAACCGCCACGCGGGTCCGTCCGCTGGCCTTCAACCCTTCCTGCACCTGATCGGTCCACTGTTCCAGCTGCGCCAGAGACAGATGCGGGCAGCCTACAAAACAAAGCTTGGGTGCGGCATTCGCGTCTTTCCAAATGCAGGGATAACTGGCTTTCACGCGTGCCAGCTCTGCATCGTCGATCACATAGGTCTGCGCATTTTCCGTGATGAGCGCCTCGCCCAGTTCACAGGCCTCCGGCGTCAGGTTGGCCACATGATACAGGCCCACGGCACCGTTGGAGGCGGTGGCGGCGCCCATATCTTTCAGGTAGGCTTTGGCTTCGTCGTTCAGTTCGGTGCCGAGCCACTGGTCCAGCCCGCGGATGTAAGGCACGTCTTCCAGCACTTTCATGCCGATGGCACTGCCGAGAACCTGCGCTTCCGGTTTCTGAGAAGTGCGCACTTCCACCACCCAGGTGGCCTTGCGTCCCTCGTCGGTCAAAAGGCCGAATTCCGGCACGCAGCCGGCGATGGAACCAAACAATTCAATAATTCCTGAATTGCGGTTGCAGCGGGCGCCCAGCACGCTGTTGGCGTACACAACGGCGCTGGATTCTGCCCAGCTGAGAATTTCGCCTTTCTGCGGTTCGTTGCCCACTTCGGGCATATAGCAGGTGCAGGTGAAGGCGTCTTTGGATACAAGGCCCAGCTTCTGCAGCTGCGCCTCATAGTCTGCCTGCTTGGAATACATGACGCGGAAAACAAGATTCTGCAGAAAATTGCTGGGAACGGCCGGGTCCAACGGCCGGGGGTCCATGGTAAACTTTTGCTGCGACAGTGCGCCGCCTTCGATCAATTGGTCCATCAGTTCGTAGACAGGTTTCATCATGGAAAGACCGAAGCTGGTCACCAGATGTCCCTGCTGAGACGTGACGGGCACCATGCGGGATGCGCCGAAGGTTTCGCCGTACATTACCAGCGTCTTCATCACTTTGGCCATCACTTCGCCCTGGCTTCCGTCCAGAACTGCCTGCTGCTGTTGCGTAAGCTGCATCGGCATACAGATTCCTCCTTCAACTGGGTTTCTTCTATCAAAGCGTACCGCGGAGCAGAGAAAAAGTCAACAAAAAATCCGCAATCGCATTTGCGCTGCCGCTCATTCAAACTGTTCCCGGTAAAGCTCTTTCAGAGTTTCTTCCACCCGGTCGCACAAAGCGTCAGCTGCTTCGCGCACTGCTTTTGGGGCTGTGCGCATGGCATAGGAACGGCCAGTGTAGCGCAACATGCCCAAATCGTTGAAGTTATCGCCGAAGCTGACCATATCCTCAGGCTGAAGGGAAAGCGCTTTTCGAATGATCTCCAGTCCATCTTCCTTTCCGGCTACGGTGAAATCCAGCCATTGCCGGCCGGAGACCGCCACGTTCAGGCGGTCTTTCCACGCATTGCCAAGAGCTTCTTCGTTTTCGGCCGCGCCGTTACGGCAGAAAGCGGATACTTTCAAAATGTCTTCTTCGATGGCGTCCAAGGAGGGCACCAGTGTGACATGGTTTCCCACGAAGTACCGGATATGATCCACGTAATCGTCCTGTTTGGGAAGCAGATAGGATGTCTGCTCACCGGAGATCAAAACCTCACAGTGCGGGCGCGCTAAAATACTGCGGCAGATGCTCAGGGCATCTTCGCGGGGAATGCAGGTTTTTCCGAGAACCTTCCCTTTGTAAAAAACGACCGCACCGTTTTCACACAAATAGAGAATATCGTCCGCCACGGGCGCGAACAGCCCCCGCAGACTGTTGTACTGCCGCCCGCTGGCCGCGCAGAACAGGACGCCCTGTTTTTGATAGGCGTCAATCAGGCGGAACAGCTCATCAGACACCTGAGTGCTGCCGTTCAAAAGCAGGGTGCCGTCCAGATCACTGGCAATCAATTTCATAGAAACAGTCTCCTCTTTTTAATCTTTTTTATTATAAGGAATCCTGTACAAGGGCGCAAGCACTTGACAGAACAGGGGAAAGGTTCTTATACTGAAAATAGTTCAAAAATGAACTTTTTGGAGGCGCTTATGTTTACGCAGTCACAGTTTCTTGCGGCACAGCAGCTTTTAAAAAAATTGTATGAAGTATGCTGCGAGCCGGTTTTGCAAAATTATGGTCTCACAAGGATGGAACTGGATGTGCTGATGATTCTTGCGGAAGAAAACGGGATCGAGGCAGCCGGGGAGATGGTCGCGCAGATGGGATTCACCAAGAGCCATGTCTCGAAAGCGGTGGAACAGCTGGTGCGCAGAGGTTGGGTTCAGGCGATCCGGGATGATCAGGACCGCCGGCGCCAGTGTCTGCGTCTCACAAAGGCAGCGCAGAGCGCAGTGGAAGAGGGGCGCCTTGCCCAGAAAAAACTGATGCGTTTTTTGTATCACGACATGGATGAGCAGGAAAAGAGGCAGGTCGATTCGTATCTTGTTCGCGCGGCGAAAAATGCCCAAAGCGCACTGGAACTGTATGAGGGAGGCAAAAAACATGGAGCTGTATGATTTTTATACCGGGCGCGCTTTTGAGGCCTATCATTACTTTGGCGCCCATGAGACAAAGCAGGGCTTTTTATTTCGCACCTATGCACCCGGTGCGGAGCGAGTGCTTCTGATTGGGGAATGGAACCAATGGGAGGGACAAAAAATGGAACAAAAGGGCCGCAGCGGTGTGTATGAATTGTGCACCGCTGATGCGCAGCCCGGCATGATGTACAAATACAAAATTTTCGGCGCGGATGGTTCCGAGCGCGACCACTGCGACCCCTACGGATTCCAGATGGAACTTCGTCCCGGCACCGCATCCATTGTTACAGCGGCTTCACGCTATCACTTTTCAGATGAGAAATGGATGCAGCAACAGAATAAGGGCTTTGACGGACCGATGAATATTTATGAGGTACATCTTGGGTCCTGGAAACGAAAAGAAGATGGCTCCTGGTACAGTTATGAGGAGCTGGCACCGGTGCTGGCGGAATATGCGAAGGAAAACGGCTACAATTATATTGAATTGATGCCGCTGTCCGAGCACCCGGCGGATTGTTCCTGGGGATATCAGAACACAGGTTTTTTTGCGCCCACCAGCCGGTATGGAACGCCCGACGGTCTGCGAAAACTGGTGGATACCTGCCACGAGATGGGGGTGGGGGTTCTGCTGGATTTTGTACCTGTGCATTTTGCTTTGGACGATTACGGCCTGAAGCAGTACGACGGTACAGCTTTGTATGAATATCCTCATGCCGATGTGGGGGAAAGCGAGTGGGGAAGCTGCAACTTCATGCATTCCCGGGGTGAGGTGTGCAGTTTTCTGCAGTCGTGCGCGCACTATTGGCTGGAGGAATTTCACTTTGATGGCCTGCGGATGGACGCAGTCAGCAGGCTGCTGTACTGGCAGGGGGACCCCGCACGCGGGGTGAATCACAATGCAGTGCGTTTTTTGCAAAGAATGAATGCCGGTCTGCGGCTGCTGCATCCGCGTGCGATCCTGATTGCAGAGGATTCCACCGACTATCCGAAGGTCACGGCACCGGTGGAATACGGCGGGTTGGGGTTTGACTACAAATGGGATCTGGGCTGGATGAACGATACGCTGGACTATTTCAAAAAAACGCCGGAGCAGAGGCGAAGTGTCTATCATCAGCTGACCTTTTCCATGATGTACTTTTATCAGGAACACTATCTTCTGCCGCTGTCTCATGACGAGAACGTGCATGGAAAAGCTACGGTGCTGCAAAAAATGTTTGGTGCTTACGAGCAGAAGTTTCCGCAGGCACGCGCATTTTACCTGTACATGATGATGCATCCCGGCAAAAAGCTGAATTTTATGGGAGCTGAGTTCGGGCAGCTGAGAGAATGGGACGAAGCGCGGGAACAGGACTGGCCTGTGTGTCGTTACCCGATTCACGATGCCTTTCTTCACTATATCCGGGAGTTGAATCATCTGTATCAGACGCACGATGCGTTCTGGCAGGGCGAATACAACCCGGCCCATTTTTCCTGGCTGGACTGTGCAAGCGAGGCGGACTGTACCTACACCATGCTGCGTGCCGGTGCACGGGAAAAGCTGGTGGCAGTGTTCCATTTTTCGGATGAAAGACAGCCCGGCTACCGCCTTCTCATGCCTGGTGCAGGGCGGCTGCGGCTTCTGCTGCACTCGGACTGGCAGCGGTTCGGGGGCGATGAAGAGGAGCGGAGCGTCCGGCTGAAAACAGGAAAAAAGAATGAATTGACGTTGGATTTGCCGCCTTTCAGCGCACAGCTGTTCCTGTGGGAAGAAACGCCGCTTTCTTGACGATGTACGGACACAGCGCTACAATAAAGGCAAGAACAACAAGGGAAGTGGCGCTATGGAAAAAGAACTGGAGGCTCAGGCGCGTCAGGCGGCGCAGGAGTTGTTGGATGCGGCGAAGCTGAAGCCGGGAGATCTGCTGGTGGTGGGGTGTTCCAGCAGCGAAATTTTGGGCCAGCGCATTGGCCGTGGCTCCAGCATGGAGGCGGCCGGTGCAGTGTATGACGGAATCGCATCCGTTTTGGAAGAGCACGGTGTTTTTCTGGCGGCGCAATGCTGTGAACATTTGAACCGTGCGATTGTGCTGGAGCGGGCGGCACTGCCTTTGGGAGCGGAAGTGGTCAATGTGCTGCCGCAGCCTCATGCGGGCGGCAGCTTCGCCACCACGGCCTGGCAGCGCATGAAGGACCCGGTGGCGGTGGAAGAGATTCGCGCCGACGCGGGGATGGACATTGGCGATACACTGATCGGAATGCATCTGAAGCGGGTGGCAGTGCCCGTCCGTTTGAGCATTCGCCGCATTGGTCAGGCGAATTTGGTCTGTGCCCGCACACGCCCCAAGTTTATTGGCGGAAGCCGTGCGGTGTACGCTCCGGAGAAGGAATTGAGATGACAGAACAACAGCTTCGGGAAAATGTGGCGCAGGTTCGCCGCCGTATGGCGGATGCGGCCGCCCGGGCGGGCAGAGACCCGAAAGAAATCCTTTTGTGCGCGGCCAGCAAAACGCAGGACGCAGCCACCGTGCGCCTGGCGGCAGAGATGGACATTGATCTGTTCGGGGAAAACCGGGTACAGGAGCTGACGGAAAAGCATGCCGCCAATGCCTATGGCAGTAAACCTCTGCATTTCATTGGGCATCTGCAAACCAACAAAGTACGCCAGGTGGTGGGAGTTGCCTCTCTGATTCAGTCGGTGGATTCCGAGCATTTGCTGAATGCGGTCAACAGGCAGGCGGAGAAGAAAGAACTTTGCCAGGAGATTCTTCTGGAGATAAACATCGGTGCGGAAGCGAGTAAAAGCGGTGTTTCTCCCGCGCAGTTGGACGCGTTGGCGCAGGCAGCCGGCCAGCTGGAGCATGTGCGCGTGCGCGGCCTGATGGCCATTCCGCCAGCAGACTGCACTGAGGCGCAGACCCGGTGCTATTTCGAGCAAATGCGCATGCTTTTTGAACGTCTGGACGCACAACAGATTCCCAATGTGCAAATGGATTACCTCTCCATGGGTATGAGCGGCGATTTTGAGAGCGCGATTTTAGAGGGGGCGAACATCGTGCGTGTGGGCACGGCACTGTTCGGTTCCAGAAGTTATCCTGTATAAGAAAAATCCGGCAGCCTGATGGCTGCCGGATTTTTGGTTCAGGGCCAGGAAAAACGGGTCATATCCACACGGCCGTCCGGAAGAAAACAGACGCCCTCCGCGGCCAGAAGCTCCCGCTGTTCCGTATAGCTTGGGCACAAGCGACCGTCCCGGTTGACCACCCGGTGGCAGGGAACATGTGCTTGTGCGGGGCAGGTGTGCATCACATATCCCACAATGCGCGCCGCACGCGGGTTTCCCGCCAAAGCTGCCAGACAGCCATAGCTGGCCACCCGACCAGGCGGAATTTGACGGGCTGCGGCGTAAACCCGCTCGGTAAACTCACTGCGCACAGCTTTCCAGCTCCTTTCTCCACTGGCGAAGCACTGCTTTTTGCTGTGGGCTGGCCTGACGGGATTCGCAGATTTTTCGCACGGTCAGGCGGCGGATCTCCGGGTCAGTCAAATGCTGCATGGCAGCAAAGGTGGCTTTGGGAAAACGCACATAATACATGGAGAGCGCCCACGCAACCGCCATTTGTACCGAAGGATGCGGATGGTTCACACAAATCAGCTGCTGCAGCGCTGCATCCAGATACTCCTGGGTGCGGTAGTGGTCCAAAAGCATGACCACGGCGAACCGTACCGAATAAGGGAGGGGCGAGTGAAGCAGCGGCAGGAGAAAATCCCACACCTCCCGGGGAAAGCGCTGTGCGATGCGAAGGCCGCAGCAGAAACTGTCACAAACCGACCAGTTGGTGATTTTGGGAAGGAATTGCGCAACAGCCTGCAGTGTCTGCCCGAGAGGAGCTTCGGCGCTGCCGATGACCATTCCCTGCAGCATGATCTCTTCAAAGGTCTCGTCTGTCAGCTGCTCCAAAGCAGGCGCAAGCCCCTGCCGGGACAGTACGCGTGCCATTTTGCGCAGACTGGGAAGGCGAACTCCCAGCAGAGGAATGTCCAGCGGCGGGAGCAACCGGCTGGAAAACGCGGCGTATTCCGGCTCCGCCAGTGCATAAAGCTGCTGTTGAACGTATGTCACAAAACTCACCTCAGAGGAATTGTAACATGTCCGGACAGTTGCTGCAATCACCGTTCATCTGGATTGTGCAGTTCTTTGGCTTGCTGCTGAATCTCCTGGCTCAAGGCATGTCCGATATTGCGTGCCTCGGCTTCTGCCTGCGCTGCGTCGGTGCGTATATGGGTCCATGCGGTTTGAATTTCCGCGTTTTCCTGAATGTCTTCTTTCAGGAACATCAGAGAAAAGCCGATTGACAGCAGTGCACAGCATACCCAGATGGTTCGAAGCCCCAACTGGCCGCAAAGCATTCCGCCGGTTCCCGCGCCCAGGGCAAACAGGCCGATCACGCCAAAATAGTGACCGGCTTTTTTCACCAGCGCGGAATCTTTGGTGCGCAGATAAGCGCTGAACGCCTCTACACCGCTGCGCAGATTGCCGATGCACATCGTGCTTGCGTACGGATATCCGTTAATTTTGCGGAATGCCTGCACCTGCATGGCACAGGCAAACGATACAAGGGCATTTCCGGCAAGATCCATTGAAGAGGGAAAAAAGCCGACGGCGAACAAAAGCAGAATTTCGCCCAAAACGATCAGCTGGCGCCAATGCACAGCGCGAAGAGCCGCATAGCGTGCACGAATCTGTTCAGCGATGAATACACCGAATGCAAACGCGAACAGCGGCACCAGATAGTGAACTCCGCCCAGCCACTCTCCGGCAAAAAAGCATTGGCTCATCAAAACAATGTTCCCCGTTTGGGCATTGGCAAAGACCTTCCCGCGCACGCAGTAAGAATAGGCATCCTGTAGTCCGCCGGAAAAAGTAAGAAGCGCTACTGTGGGCCAGGATTCTGACATCTGGCGGCTGCATTTTGGTTGTTTCAAAGAAATCACCCCGTGTTTTCGTTGCGATTTTTTCGACTACTTATTATAATAAGGGTGTTCCTCTGTGTAAAATGTATCTTTTGTATGGATGATATGTCAAATTGATATAATAGGAGTATTGTATGAACGTACACTACGATTATTACCGCATCTTTTATCATGTGGCCCAGTGTGGCAGTTTCAGCCGTGCGGCACAGCGGTTGGGGGCAAACCAGCCCAATATCACGCGCAGCATCAATCGGTTGGAGGCACAGCTGGGGTGTCGGCTGTTTTTGCGGTCGGTGCGCGGTGTGGAACTCACGCGGGAGGGAGAACGCCTGATGGAGCATGTCCGGGTCGCGTATCGTCATCTTCGCGCGGCAGAGATGGAGCTGAAAAAGGATGCGGAGCTGAAGGATCAAACCCTTGCCATCGGTGCCAGCGAAACTGCGCTGCACCTGTTTCTATTGGACCGGCTGCAATGGTTTCGGCAGGCTTTTCCGGGGGTGCGGCTGCACATTTCCAATCACTCAACACCGCAGGCAATGCAGGCGCTGCAAGCAGGGCAGATCGATCTGGCAGTTGTGACAACCCCGGCCGATGCGCCCGCGCCGCTCAGAGAAACCCCTTTGCTGGCTTTTCAGGAAATTCTGGTGGGAGGAACACAGTTTGAAGCGTTTTCGCATCGGCGCATGAGCTGGAAGGAACTGGCGCGCCAGCCCATGGTGGTTCTGGGAAGAAGCACCATGACCTGGTCCTTTTACCAGCGGGTCTTTTCCATGCACGGGGTTGCACCGCAAACAGATACACAGGCGGAAACAGTCGATCAGATCCTGCTTTTGGTGCGACACAATTTGGGGCTGGGCTTTTTGCCGGAGCCGATGGCGCGTGAGGCCATTCGCCGGGGAGAAATTTTTGAAATCCCCTTGGAAACACCGGTTCCCAGTCGGCACGTCTGCCTGGTGCAGAACAGCGCCAAGGCGCTCAGCCCCGCGGCAGAGGCGCTGCGGTCGCTTTTGTGTGAAGAAGGACTGTTGAAGGAAGAACAGAATTTGTGATAAACTGAAGGAAACATTGGTGCGAAAGGGAGAGAGAATATGAAAAGCTTTGTTCACACATTGCCCGGCGGGGCGACGCTTCAGGCGTATCTGCACGAAGAGATATGCGGATCAGACGGACAGCTCTGGGGGCCGCGGCCGGCGGTGATTCTCTGCCCGGGCGGCGGCTATGCGTTTACTTCGCCCCGGGAGGCCGATCCACCCGCATTTCTGTTTTTGAATATGGGGCTGCAGGTTTTTATTTTGCATTATCGCGTGGGGGAGCAGGCCGGCAAACTGCAGCCGATGGAAGATTTGGCGCGCAGCATCCTTCTGGTGCGTGAGCGGTGCAGCGAGTGGGAAATTGACCCTGACCGCGTGGCGGTCATGGGGTTTTCTGCCGGGGCGCATCTGGCGTGCAGCCTGGGGGTCCATTGGGACGATGAGGAGCTGGCGCGCCGCTGCGAAGTGAAAGAGGTGCGCCGGCTTCGCCCGGACGCCATGATTCTGGCCTATCCGGTCATTACAGCCGGCACGTTTGCGCACCGGAAAAGCATCGAACTGGTCAGTGCGGACAGCGGCCGGCCGCAGGAATACTGGAGCCTGGAAACGCAGGTGAACGATCAAACGCCGCCTGCTTTTTTGTGGCACACCATGGACGACGCCGGGGTGCCGGTGGAAAACAGCTTCCTTCTGGCACAGGCGCTGCACAAAGCGGGCGTGGAGTGCGAGTGTCATCTTTTCCCGTCGGGATGCCATGGAATGTCTGTTTGCACCGGGGAGGTATATACGCCGTCCGCCACGGTCGGTATGTGGGTCCCGCTGTGCAAAAACTGGTTGGAGCATCGCTTTGGGCCGCTGGGCGGTCTGTAAAAAAAGGACCCGTACGGTTCGTACGGGTCCTTTTCGGTTATGTCCGCATCATGCGGTCGTTCCGGCGATTGCTTTCCGCGATGATCTGACGAATTTCGGTATTGGCAAGTTCCACTTCCTCATGAAAGATGGAGGCGGAAACACGAAGTGCGCCGTGCCCGAGAATGATCAGCTGTTCCGCGCCGTCCGACGTGGCCACCCGAACCCGGCGGTGCCGGGCCAGCTGGTAAGTGGCTTTTTCAATGTACATGTCGGCGGTCTCGGCTTCTTTGGTGTATACAATGTGGATGTTCTGATACTTGACGACCTCGCCTGCGTTCCGCTTTACCTTATAGGCGTCAAATACAAGAATGACAGCGCATTTTCGAAAGCCCTGATAGTTGCACAGAATATCCGCCAGAGCCTGCCGGGCGGCGTCCAGGCTGGTGCGTGCCAGTTCTTTTAGCTCGTCCCATGCGAAAATGATGTTGTAGCCATCCACCAGAAGATATTCGGGGCCTGACGGCTCAAACTGGTATTCCTGTGGCGGTTCCACCGGCTTGCGGAACAGTTCCCTGCGTCTGGAAGGACCATAGGTCCGTTCAAAAATCGAGGCAAGTTCCGCGTCCTCGGCAAGCGATCCGCCTGCGGTGCGTGAGACCGGCCCGCTGCGGTTTTCCTGCGGAGGAGAGGGTCGCTTCATCAGACCGCTCTCCACATGGGCATGAGCGGGGACCTGATCCCAGGGAACCACATAGCCTGCCCCGTGCGAGCAGAAAACCGAGTCGGCGGGATTTTCAGTATCCCGTGCCGGATCGTACCCGATTTCTTCCAGTACCTGTTCCGGGTTGTGGCAGGGTTCGTATCCGCTCAGTGTGCAGGACAGGCGGCCCTGCCCTTTGGTGTAGCCGGCCATCTCCAAAGCATATCCCTGCATCTCCGCCACGGGAGCACGCCCTGTGAGCACGGTGCAGGTGTCCAGAGTCTGGGGCGGGTCAAAGGTCCCGCCCATCCGCTGCACATCGGCCAGTGCACGGCCCATCTGTTCTGAGGGGATTTCCAAGCGGAAGGCATACCACGGTTCCAGAAGAATGCTTTCCGCCTGCATCAGCCCCTGACGAACAGCCCGATAGGTGGCTTGCCGGAAGTCGCCACCCTCGGTGTGTTTCAGATGGGCGCGCCCTGTGGTCAGTGTGATTTTTAAATCTGTGATGGGGCTTCCGGTGAGAACGCCGGGGTGCTCTCTTTCTGCCAGGTGTGTGAGAATCAGTCGCTGCCAGTTTCGGTCCAGCACATCTTCGCTGCAGATGGTATCAAATTGAAGTCCGCTGCCGCGCGCCAGGGGCTCCAAAAGCAGATGGACCTCAGCGTAGTGACGCAGCGGCTCAAAATGTCCGACGCCCTCCACCGGGGCGGCAATGGTTTCTTTGTATACGATTTTTCCGGGCCCAAAACCCACCGAAAATCCAAACCGCTCCAAAATCAGTCGTTTTAAAATGTCCAGCTGCACCTCGCCCATCATCTGAAGCTGAATCTGTTGTACCTGCTCTTTCCAGACAATGTGCAGCTGCGGATCTTCTTCTTCCAGTTGCCTGAGCTGTGCGAGGGCCCGGTGAACATCACACCCTTCGGGGAGGCGTACTTCACAGCTTGTGACAGGCTGCAGAACCGGGCGCTGGCCGTCGCCTTCTGTACCAAGGCCCTGGCCCGCCCAGGTGTGGTTCAGTCCGGTTACCGCACAAACAGTGCCTGCTTCCGCGACATCTGCGGTTTGAAACCGGGCGCCGGAATAAATGCGAATCTGATCGATTTTTTCCTGCCAGGCAGGACCTTCGTCAGGTCCGCTGCCGGAGACAAGCGCCTTTACCCGAAGCTGGCCACCGGTCACCTTTAAATAGGTCAGCCGTGCACCCTGCGGGTCACGGACAATTTTGTAGACCCGGGCACCGAATTCATCCGGACGTTCCGGGCACAGGACAAAATGCTGGAATTGTTCCAGAAACTCCCGGATACCGTCCAGCCGAAGCGCGGAACCGAAAAAGCAGGGGAACAAGCCCCGCCAGGCGATCAGACATGCCACGTCCTGCTGGTCCAATGTTCCGTTTTCCAGATAACGTTCCAGCAGTGTTTCGTCCAGCAGGGAAACAGCCTCGCCAAACTCGGCGCTCTGCGGCTGCGAGAAGTCCACGCAGGCGGGGCTCAAGCGTGTTTGAAGCTGCTCCAGCACACGCGTTTTGTCCGCTCCGGCCAAATCCATTTTGTTGATGAAGAGAAAGGTGGGAATGTGATAGCGTTCCAGCAGATTCCATACGGTTTGAGTGTGGCTTTGTACGCCGTCCGTTCCGCTGATCACCAGAATGGCGTAATCCAGTACCTGCAGCGTTCGTTCCATCTCACCGGAAAAATCTACGTGGCCGGGCGTGTCCAGCAGTGTCAATGTGAATGCAGGCAGAGAAAGCACGGCTTGCTTGGAAAAAATCGTGATGCCGCGTTCCCGCTCCATTTGGTCTGTATCCAGAAATGCGTCCTGATGATCCACGCGTCCAAGTTTTCGCAGGCTGCCGCCGCAATAGAGCAGCGCCTCAGACAATGTGGTTTTGCCGGCGTCCACATGGGCCAGAATCCCAACCGCAATTTTTTTCATACGTCTCCATCCCTGTTGTAAAATCGTTTTTTATTTTAACACATTCCACGGCGTGGTGCCACTGTGTGCATGGTTTGCAAAGAGGAAAATATTTCGGAACAGGCGGCGGTTTCGAGGCCGTTATGGGGGAACATATTCTGTTTCAGAATTCAAGAAAAGTCATATAACAAAAAGCGCGCAGGCACTTGCCTGCGCGCTTTTTTTCAGGAAAGACTTTGCCGGATAATGCGATACAGCGTCGGCTTCATGTGGTCAATGGTGTCCGGCTTCCCTTCAATAATGGAGGAATAGCACACAGAGCCGCACATCTCCACCAGTACAAACATCAGCTTGAACAGCTCATCTTCGGAGTATCGCTGCGCCAGAGGGCTCTGCGCAAGATCCTGTGCAAGATTTTTCCACAAAGGATCGCTCTGGTCCGAGAATGCCTGCCGGACCATGGGCCACGAGAAATTGCGCTCCAAAAGCTGAAGCTGAAGTTTGTTGTATTTAAAATACTCCACAATGTAGTCGACCATGGTGACTACATTTTCCGCGAAATCCGTCGAGCTGTGCTGGCGCATCGCATGATATGCCTCACTGAGAATGCGGGTGGAGATTTTTTCCACCAGCTTTTGGAGCAAATCTTCTTTGTTTCGGAAGTAGAGGTAGAAAGTCCCTTTTGCAACATCTGCTTCCCGCACAATTTCATCAATGGACGTTTTTAAAACGCCTTTTCCGAGGAAAAGCTTGTAAGCCGCATCCAGAAGATGCTGTTCCTTTCCTTCCCGCTGCAATGGGGTTTGCCTGGGCACAGGGACATCCCTCCTTCCTTTATTTAAAAGTATATCGGTGCAAGTGGGCTTTTTCAAGGCTTTTTTTGCTTTACAGCAAAATGACCAAAAGTCATTTTTGAAAGATAATGACTATTGGTCATTTTTAATCTTGCGTTATTTCGTATATTCGTTTATACTTGTGGCATCGCTAAAAATGACTGTTAGTCAATAAGGAGTGACCGCAATGGAGCGATTTGCAAAATTTGTGGTTCATCACCGGAAATTGGTGCTGCTGATCGCGGTGTTGCTGCTGATACCGTCGGCTTTTGGCGCGGTGGGAACCTACATCAATTACGATATCCTGACCTATCTTCCGCCGGAACTGGATTCCATGGTGGGAGAGCAGTATCTGGAAAATGATTTTGAAATAGCAAGTACCGCGATGATCACGGTGGAACACATGCAGACGGCGGATGTGCTGAAAATGAAAGAGGAAATTGCAGCAATCCCCGGCGTGGAGGATGTAATGTGGACCAGTGATATGGTGGACGTCACCGTTCCGCGCGAAATGCTTCCGCAGGACATCCAGCGCTTTTTCTACAACGGTTCCGGCGCCACTATGTTGATCGTGCGCTTTTCAGGAACCAGCGCAAGTGCTGAAACCATGAATGCAATCGGGCAGATCAAAACGGTTTTGCGCAAGGATTGTTTTATCGGCGGGATGTCTGCAATTTTGGCAGATACAAAAGCTTTGATTGACCGCGAAATGCCGCTGTATGTTTTGTGTGCGGTGGCATGTTCCATTCTGGTGCTGTTCCTCAGCTTAAAGGGAACGGTGGTGCCGTTCGTGTTCATGCTGGGCATCGCGTTTCCCATTGTGTACAATTTCGGAACCAACTATTTTCTGGGGCAGATCTCTTACATTACGCAGGCGCTGGCCACGGTCCTTCAGCTGGGTGTAACCATGGACTTTTCCATTTTTCTGCTGCACCGCTATGAAGAGGAAAAACGCCGTCTGGGCGTAGGGGAGAACCAGCGTGCATCCTGCGAGCAGGAAGAGCAGGCCATGGTAAAAGCCATCTGTAATACAGCGTCTTCCATTGCGGGTTCTTCCCTGACAACGATTGCCGGTTTTTTGGCAATGTGCACGATGAGCCTGGCGCTTGGAAAAGACATCGGTATTGTCATGGCCAAGGGTGTGGCGCTGGGAGTCATCTGCACGGTCACGGTTCTTCCCGCGTTGATCATGACGTTCCGCAAGACCATTGAACGCCATACGCACCGGACATTTATTCCCAAACTTTCCCGCACAGCCCGGTTTGTCACGCGGCACAATGTTGCGGTGCTTTTGGTATTTGTGGTGCTGTTTATTCCGTTTTCAGTGGCGCAGAGCAAGACCAGCGTGTATTACACGTTGTTTGACAGCCTGCCGCAGGATATGGACGGAATCGTGGGCACAAACCGTTTGAAAGAAGACTTTGACATGACCACCACGCATTTCATTCTGGTGGACGAAGGACTTTCCAATCATGAAATGACACAACTTACCAAAGAGCTGGAACAGGTGGACGGGGTCCATCAGGTCATGAGTTACGAGAAGTTTTTGGGCGGCGGAATTCCGGACAGCATGATTCCTGATGAGATCCGTGGAATTTTTCATGCGGGTGGCCACCGGATGCTGCTGGCCAATTCCAGCTATGAAAGCGGCTCCGATGCGCAGAACCGGCAGCTGGACGAACTGAATGCCATTGTCAAGCGGTATGATCCCGATGGAGTAATCAGCGGAGAAGGTGCCATGACAAAAGATTTGATTCAGGTGGCGGATACAGATTTCCGCAATGTGAATATCACATCCATTCTGGCGGTCTTTGCCATCATCGCGGTGGTTTTCCGTTCCGCGTCGATTCCGGTCCTTCTGGTAGCAGCCATCGAAAGCGCCATTTTCATCAATTTGGGTATTCCTTATTTTACGGGCTCCGTGCTTCCGTTCGTCGCCAGCATCGTCATTGGCACCATTCAGTTGGGGGCAACCGTGGACTATGCCATTCTGACGACAACACGATTCCGTGAGGAATTGGAGAACGGGCACCACACGCGCGAAGCGGCCCGGATTGCAGTGGAGCAGTGCAGCCAAAGTATTTTGACCAGTGGCCTGACCTTTTTTGTGGCAACTGCAAGCGTAGCGGTCATCTCAAAAATGGAGCTGATCAAAAGTCTGTGCCTGTTGATCAGCCGCGGCGCGCTGATCAGCATGGCGGTGATCCTTCTGGTTTTACCGGCACTTTTGATTGTATTTGCACCGCTGATCCAGCGCACAACCTGGCACTGGCCGAAACAAACGAAAGGAGTTTGAACGATGAAATCGTATTTGAAAAAAGCAATGTGTCTGCTGTTGAGTGCCGCTGTTCTGGCAAGCGCGTCTGTGCCTGCCTTTGCGGACTCTTCGGAAGTGACCAAGGACGAGAACGTGTATATCCTGCTGCATTCGGACGGTTCCGTAAAAAGTCAAACCGTCAGCGACTGGCTCCACTGCGACAGCGGGTTGGCCGGTGTGACGGATCCCACAACGCTGTCCGACGTGGTCAACCTGAAAAGTGATGAGGCTCCCGCAGTGGAGAATGGGGCGCTCATGTGGAATACAGAGGACACAGACGTCTATTATCAGGGGAAAACAGAGCAGACGCCGCCGGTGACAGTATCCATCCGGTATGAACTGGATGGAAAAGAGATGCCTGCAGAGGAAATGCTGGGGCAGGCGGGGCACGTGAAAATTACCCTTTCGCTGGTCAATCATGAAAAACACCCGCAGGAGATTGGCGGTACCGTTCGTAATGTGTTCACGCCATTTATCACGATGGTAGCAGCGGACTTGCCGCGGGAACATTTTTGGAATGTGAACATTCCGCATGGAAGCGTACAGACGGATTCTCAGAACCAGATGGCGTGTGCGGTGGCACTTCCGGGAATGCAGGAGACGTTTGATGGCCTCCTCACAGGAAAGATGAGCAGCCTGAAAGACTATTTCCTGGATGAGATTGTTGTGGAAGCCGACACGGATTCCTTTGTCATGCCGTCCATTCTTCTGGCTGCGGCAACCAGCATGGAAGAACTGGAAAAACAGGTGGATTTCCCGGATTTGGACGGAACGCTGCGTGAGCTGAAAAGCGGCACCGCGCAGTTGGATGACGGTGCGCGCCAGCTGGCAGAGGCCACTGAAACGCTGCGTGGAAAAATGAACGAATTTGCGGCGCAGTACAACACCTTTGACGCCGGTGTGGATGCAGCATATGCCGGCTCCAAAGAAGTCAAAGGCGGAGCACAGCAGCTTTCCGAAGGGGCGCAGAACCTCACGACGGGTCTGGCTGCACTGAAAAACGGGGCGGCTCAACTGGATGCCGGAACAAATGCGCTGAAAAGCCAGCTGGATCAGTCGTTGCTGCCGGGACTGACGGCGGCAGGCGCACTTCAGCAGAAGCTGAACGAAGAAATGCAGAATGCGCAGCAGGCGTTGAACGGCGTACCGGAGACCAGCGATTTGCAGGCTGCGGTCGGTGCAGTAACGCAGGCCTTGAACGGTGCGGCGGCAGATGCGGGCGCGGCCGCCCAGAACGCGGTGACGGGGGCGGCTTCCAATGCGGCAGGTTCTGTAAAGGAGCAGTGCAAAGCGGCCGTTCAGGCGGCGATGGATGCAGACGGCACATTGACGCCGGAACAGCAGACGGCCATTCTGGCCGCGTTGGACAGTGTTGGCTACGATGCTTCTCAGGATGCAGCCGCTGCCAACGGTGCGGTCCAGCAGGCGGTAGGTGCACAGGCGCAGACCGTTCAGCAGGTACTGGCGCCGCTGGCAGGCCTGGATACCACGGCTTTAAAGGGGAGTTTCGGAACCGTGAGCACAGATGCGGCCACCCTGTTGACCATGATGAATGAAATGACAGGCAAACTGTACAACGAACAGGATAATTCCGCCACGTTGTACGGCGGCGCGGTGCAGCTGAAAGAAGGCGCGGACCAGCTTCTTGGCGGAATGGAGCAGATCGGAGCCGGTGCAGATGCTTTGGCCGCGGGTGCTGCCAAACTGGACGGTGGTGCGGCCAGCCTGCAAAGCGGCCTGGAACAGTTATCCTCTTCCAGCAAAGTGGTCAAAGACGCGATTGCACAGTTCCAGTCCGGCTCTTCTCAGCTGGCAGGCGGGGCGTCGACGCTTCAAAGCGGAATGAGCGAATTCCGCAGTAAAACGGACAGCGCTGCGGGTCAGCTGGATGCGGCGCAGCTGGACCAGATCAGCCAGATTGCACAGGCACTGGAGGAGCAGGCAAATGCCTATACCAGCTACACAGGTGCGGCTGAGAATGTGCGCGCCAGTGTGAAGTTTGTGATGAAGGTCGAAGGACCGGAGCAGACCGGAACGCAGCAGGAACAGAGTTCCGGGCAAAGTGTGCAGGATACTACCTTTTGGGATCGGGTCAAAAATTTATTCCAGTGAGAAAGAACAAAACGAGGGGACTGGCACAGGCCGGTCCCCTCGTTGTTTGTGCGGCTCAGTCTCTTTCCGTGTGCTTTCCAATCAGAAAAAGGGAACCCAACAGGGCAAAACACAGGAAGAATACGGACAGAAACACTTTTTTCATGAAAATCTCCTTTCCATCAGGCTTCCACAAGCCGGTAATAGGTGTGAGCAGTCATGCGGTAGACAAACAGGTATAAAAGCGAAAAGATAAAAAATGTGACTAGGCAGCAGACAAGGAACAGCAATCGGTCTGTCATGCCGAAGA
Organism: Ruthenibacterium intestinale; assembly: GCF_040096265.1. Lineage (NCBI taxonomy): Bacteria > Bacillati > Bacillota > Clostridia > Eubacteriales > Oscillospiraceae > Ruthenibacterium > Ruthenibacterium intestinale. The sequence goes on along the minus strand of NZ_JBBMFA010000104.1, from coordinate 40,426 downwards.
TGACCAGAATGTTGCAAATTACGTTGTAGGCGAAGGCCATATGCACAAAGGCCATGGCCAGCGGAAGAAAGAAGACCAGCAAAATTTGTTTGTTGATGGTAGCTCGAACTTCTTTTTTGCTCATGCCCACTTTCTGCAGAATGGAAAAGCGGTCGTGGTCGTCAAATCCCTCACTGATCTGTTTGTAATAAATGATCAGCACCGTAGCCATCAAAAACAGGCTGCCCAGAAACAGGCCCAGAAACAAAAAACTTCCATACATGCTGTTCCAGCTTTCGGTGACCGTGGCGCGAGCATTGATGCTGTAAATCGTTTCAGGTGGTGTGTGTTCAAACAGAGCAGAAGCAATGGCCTTTTGAAGAGCGCTGTCATCCTGCGTGTCCAGATAAACGCACATTTCAAGCTCGGCGTTCTGGCCTGTAGCGGAACAGTAAATCTGCTGAAGTTGCGTAAAATCTGAAACGACAAACTCGTAAGAGAGCTGTACCGTGCTCACTTGATTGCTTTGATAGGGACCCAGTACATCCAGCTGCTGCAGGATATGCAGCGTCTCGCTGCCGATTTGCGCGGTGTTGCCGGAGAAGGACGCGTCGTTGGTAAACAGCAGTGCCTCGCTGGCATCCAATGCCAGCTGTTGCCCGGTCATGGCGTTGTAATCTTCTAAAGGAATCAGGCTCACCAGAACCGGCTGCTGTTTTGTGTCATCGGGTGCGTTGGTGAAAACATTTTTGTCGCGCAGTGCATAAAAATCTGCGTAGCGCCAGAGAAAACGCTGTTCCAGAACATCCGGGCGGATGCCGTCCTGCTCCAAAGCGGCATCAATCTCCGTGTTCAGCTGCTCCGGCGTGCGGTCGTCCAGAAGGGTCACCCGACCGCTGATGCTGGTGGGGTTCAGGGAAGAAATCATGCTGTCGCGGCCGATATAAAGACAAACCGTGGTGGAGATGGTCACAAGAACCATGGTGGAGAGGATGCAGATGGATGCAAGGCCTGCAGCGTTTTGCTTCATCCGGTACATCAGGCCCGATACGGAGATGAAATGGCGGGGCTGATAATAGTAGGTTTTGTTGCGACGCAGCAGTTTGAGCAGGGCAATGCTGCCGGAGGTAAACAGGCAGAAAGTCCCCGCGATCACCAGAAGAACCGCGCCGAAAAACACCAGCAGTGCGTTCAAAGGTTCTTTGACGGTGACGGCAATGAAGTAACCGATGCCAAGGCAGATCAGCCCCAAAAGTGTCAGCAGCCAGGAAGCGCGGGGTTCGCGCTCGCCGGTTTGGGTGCTGCGCAGCAGTTCCACGGGCCGGGCTCGCTGAACATGTGTGGCGTTGTACAAAAATAGAACCGCATAAAGAAGCAGGAACAGCACCAGAGTGGTGATGAGAGAAGGAATCGAGATGGTAAATGCAATGGGGGTGGAGAAGTCCAGCACGTAAAGCAGTGCCAGAAACAGTGCTTTGGAAAACAGAATGCCAAAGATCAGTCCCAGAATCAGGCAGAACAGGGCGCTGAACAGGGTTTCGAAAAACAGAACCAGTGCCACATGGCGCTTTTCAAGTCCCAGCACACAGTACAGGCCCAGTTCTTTTTTCCTGCGCTTGATCAGAAAGCTGTTGGTATAGAACAAAAGCGCTACACAGAAAATTGCAATCACAACAGTGCCGAGAAAAAAGATGGAGACCGCAACAGCGCCGCCGCTGACCTGCAGAAGGCCCCGGTTCATGGCGATGGACTGCATGATGTAATAAGTGGCGATGCAGACAATGCTGGTGAGCATATAGGGCCAGTAGGTGTCTTTGCTTTTGCGAAGATTGTTCAGTGCAAGTTTGGGGTAGAAGTCAAGCATGGGCGGCGCCTCCCGTGGTCAGCATGGTCAGCGTATCGCCGATTTTGGCGTACATTTCATCGTCTGTGCGCTCTCCGCGATACAGCTGATGAAAGACCAGCCCGTCCTTGATGAAAAGCACGCGCTGCGCGCAACTTGCGGCGCGGATGGAATGGGTCACCATCAGAATGGTCTGGCCATCCCGGTTGACATGGCCGAACAGGTCCAGAAGCTGAGCTGTCGCCTTGGAATCCAGCGCGCCGGTGGGTTCATCGGCCAGAAGAATGTCCGGATCGGTGATGAGCGCGCGGGCCACGGCCGCCCGCTGCTTCTGACCGCCGGATACTTCGTAGGGGAATTTGTTCAGAATGTCGGCAATGCCCAATTTTGGGGCAAGCATATCCAGGCGGGCCGCCATTTCATTGTATCCGCGGCGGGAGAGAACCAGCGGCAGAAAAATATTGTCCCGCAGGGAAAAAGTGTCCAGCAGATTGAAATCCTGAAAAACAAACCCCATGTGCTCGCGCCGAAATTGGGCCATGCGCCCTTCCTTGATCTGGGTAATGTCTTTTCCGGACAGGCGCACAACGCCGCCGGTGGGGCGGTCCAGTGCAGCCAGAATATTCAAAAGCGTGGTTTTCCCCGAACCGCTTTCGCCCATAATGGCCACGTACTCACCTTTTTCAATGGTGAAATTGACGTCTTTCAGCGCTTGTACCTGTGTCGCGCCAAAACGTGTGGTATAAATTTTCTGGAGATGTTCTACTTCCAGCAATGGCATGAAAAAGCCTCCTTGAGGGATGTTTTCCGGAAATTTTTCTCCGGTATATTTATGATAAAATACACAGGGCCCTCTCTGCCATAACATTGGCTTACAAAATGGGCGATGCATCTTACATTTTTGTAATGTTAGTCCATCAAAAGGCGTGGACGTGCAAAAGAAAGGCACACTTTCGTCCCCTGTCCAAGCTCGGAGGTAATGGAAATTTCATGCCCCAGATTTTGGCAGATTTGACGGCACAAATAAAGGCCGAGTCCGGTGGAATGAGAATTGCGGCGTCCGTTGAAGCCCGTGAATCCGCGCTCGAAAATACGGGGCAGTTCTTCAGCGCGAATTCCGATGCCGGTGTCTTCCACAATCAAAGTGTTGTTTTGCGTATAGATGCGTACAGAACCCTGCGGCGTGTATTTGGCTGCGTTGGTCAGAATCTGTTCCAGAACAAAACTGAGCCATTTGGAGTCGGTGGTCACACGGAGATCGCTTTCTTCCACCAGCAACCGAACGCCTTTTTTGTGGATGAACAGCGTGGAAACGCGCCGAACGCTTTCGTTGACTACGTCCTGAAGGCGTAGCGTCTGGGGCGAAAGATCGCTGTGCATGCTTTCCAGACGCAGATAGCCCAGTACCATGTCCACATACTGCCCGGTTTTGAAAAGCTCCTGCAGCATTTCATTCCGGCTTTGCACGTCCGGGTTTTCCTGCACCAGAAGGCGCAGCGCGGCCAAAGGCGTTTTGATTTGATGTACCCAGAGCGTGTAATATTCCGAAGCGTCCTGTCGCCGAAGAAAATCCCGCTGCTCAGCGGCCAGCCGGTTGCGCTCCAGAGCACTGACAATCGTCTCCCAGTCTTCGTCCAGCAAAGACGATGGGGAAGGCAGGGCCGACAACTTGGTGTCGCACTGGTTCGCAAGCAGGCGAAGCTGCGCGTGGCGCTGGGCAAAGCGCGAAAATCCCGAGGCAAACAGAAGTCCGCCGATCGCACCGGTTAAAAGCGTGGTATAAACAGGGAGTTCCATCGGCGCATGATAAAAAACGGTCAGCACAAACAGACCGGCCAGTGCCAGGAACACACTGAGAACGGTGCGCCAGATGCTGCAAAAATAAGCGAGCACCAGCCGCGGAAAAGAAAGATTCTTCATGGCTGCTCCTCCACAATGTAGCCAAGGCCTTTCTGCGTGCGGATCAGGCCGGAAAGTCCGATGCTGTCCAGGCGTTTGCGCAGCCGGGTCATATTGACCGTCAGCGTGTTGTCGTCGATAAAACAGTCGCTTTGCCAAAGTGCCTGCATCATATCCTCGCGGCAGACAGTACGTCCCCGATTTTCAAAAAGCAGATGAAGAATTCGAAATTCGTTTTTGGTAAGTTCCAGCTTTTGATCTTTGTAATGCAGGCAGGCGCCTTTCAGGTCCAGAACCGCATCCCGGCACCGGATGACATCCATGGAGCCGCTGAAGGTGTAGGTGCGCCGCAAAAGCGCTTCGATCTTGGCGGTCAATACTCCCAGATCAAACGGTTTGGCGAGAAAATCGTCCGCACCCAGAGACAGCGCCATCACAAGATTCATGTTATCGCTGGCGGATGAGAGAAACAAAACCGGTGTGTGGCTGATTTTTCGAATCTCGGCGCACCAGTGGTATCCGTCGTAAAAAGGAAGTCCGATATCCATCAGAACCAGATGTGGCGAACAGCTGGAGAACTCAGCCAGCACATCCTGAAAATTTTGCACGGCAATGGGCTCATAGCCGTACCTTTCCAGTGTCCGCTGCAAAACGCCCAGAATCGCCGCGTCATCCTCTACAATCAAAATTTTGTACATGGAAACATTCCCTCCGTTCTTCTATGTAACGTGCGAAACAACGGTTTTTCTTCAGAGGAATTGTCACTGAAAAAGGGGTGTGATAAAATAGAAACTGGTTAAAAATGGGGGGAAGATTTTGAAAGAATTGTACAGTTGTTTCAACGGTTATCGAAAACAGTTTGTGCTCGGCCCTCTGTTCAAATTGACAGAGGCAATTTTGGAGCTGATGGTACCTCTTTTGATGGCGGATATCATCGATGTGGGAATTCGAAACGGGGATCGAAGCTACGTGGTGACGCACGGCCTGTTCATGCTGCTGCTGGGAGCCATTGGCCTTGGATGCGCCATGATCTGCCAGTATTTTGCCGCAGTATGTGCCCAGGGATTCGGACGGAGCTTGCGCCAGAAACTGTTCCGCCATGTGTTCAGCCTTTCCCAAAAGGAGTACGGCGCCATCGGAACCGATTCTCTGATCACACGGCTGACCAGCGATGTAAATCAGGTACAGACAGGGGTGAATATGTTCATCCGTCTGGCGGTGCGCGCACCGTTTCTGACGGTGGGTTCCATTGTGATGGCTCTGCTGATCGACTGGAAAATCGGCCTGATTTTTCTGATCTCCACGCCGCTGATCGTGGCGGTGCTGTATGTGATCATGAGCCGGAGCGTACCCTATTACACCAGAATTCAGAAAGGGCAGGACCGCATCTCCCGCCTGGCGGGCGAAAACCTGGAAGGTGTGCGCGTTATCCGCGCGTTTTCCCGGCAGGAAAGCGAAGTGCGGACCTTTGACGCTGCCGGTGATGAACTGGCCCGCCTGACGGTTTATGTGGGCAAGATTTCAGCAGCACTGAATCCCATCACGTCCGTGATCGTCAATCTGGCGATCGTGGCCATTGTCTGGTTTGGCGCACGCTTCACAGACAGCGGCGTTTTGGAACAGGGACAGATCATTGCGCTGGTCAACTATATGACGCAGACGCTTCTGGCGCTGATCGTTCTGGCCAATATCATTGTGATTCTGACGCGGGCCGTGGCCAGTGCGCGGCGTGTGGCGCAGGTGCTGGAGCAGAAGACCAGTATGGAGGATGTGCCCCAAAGCGCAGCCGCAAAAGAAAAAGCGCCTTCCATCGAGTTTTCCGAAGTGTCTTTCCGGTATCACAGCGGCGGCGACGAAGCGCTGGAAAAAATCTCCTTTTCCATTGAAAAAGGCTGGACGCTGGGTGTGATCGGCGGAACAGGATGCGGCAAAACAACATTGGCGCGGCTTTTGGCGCGGGAGTACGATGTCACGTCCGGCAGTGTAAAAATCGATGGCACGGATGTGCGAGAATATACGCTGGAAGATCTTCACCGAAAGGTGGGGCTTGTTCCGCAGGCGGCGATGCTGTTCAGCGGTACGGTGCGTTTCAATTTGAAGATGGGCAATGAAAACGCAACGGATGAAGCGCTGTGGCAGGCGCTGGAAACTGCGCAGGGGGCGGACTTTGTGCGCTCCAAACCGGACGGGCTGGATACCGTGATTGAGGAAGGCGGCAAGAACTTGTCCGGCGGCCAGAAGCAGCGCCTGACCATTGCGCGTGCGCTGGCCAAACAGCCGGAGATCCTGGTGCTGGACGACTCGGCCTCCGCACTGGATTACGCCACCGATGCGGCGCTGCGCAAAGCACTTCGCCAGAATACTCGCGGCATGACAGTGGTCATGATCAGCCAGCGCGCATCCACCATCAAAAACGCAGACTGCATCCTGGTGCTGGATGATGGCCGCATGTGCGGCTTCGGCACCCATGCGCAGCTTCTGGACCAGTGTGAAGTATACCGGGAAATCTGCCGTTCTCAGAAGCTGATCAGAGAGGAGGATGCGCAATGAAGACGGATACCATCAAACGTGTGCTGGGCTACACAGCACCGTATCGTTTGAACCTGATTGCGGGTTTTGTCTGCGCACTTCTGTATGTGTTGTTCACCCTTTTGGGTCCGGTTCTGATCGGGCGGGCCATCGACCAGGTGTTTGGACCGGGCAATGTGAATTATCAGGGCGTTGTGTTCTATCTGGCGCTGCTGGCCGTCACGGTTTTGCTGGCTGCTGCATTCCAGTGGGTGCTGAACGTGTGCACCCGCAATGTATCGGCCTGGGCCGCCAACGATTTGCGGCGCGATGCGTTTGCCGTGTTGAACCGGGTCCCGCTGAAATACATTGACGGGCACTCACACGGCGACATCATCAGCCGTATGGTCAACGACGCGGAATTGGTCGCGGAAGGACTTTTGCAGGGCCTGACCCAGCTTTTGCCCGGCGTTGCCACCATTTTGGGCACGCTGTGCGTCATGGCGGTTCTGAACCCGTTTATCGCGCTGGTGGTGGTGCTGGTCACGCCGGTTTCCATCTGGTTCGCGGGTTTTGTGGCCCGGCGCACCGATGGCTTTTTCCGGGCGCAGAGTGCGGCACAGGGAAAACTGTCCGGCTATATCAATGAGATGGTGGCTGGCCAGAGCATTGTGCGGTCGTTTGGCTATGAACAGCGCTGTTTTGAAGAGTTTGACAAAATCAGCGATGAATTGTATGAAACCGGTTTGAAAAGTGTGTTCTATTCCTCAATCACCAATCCGGGGACGCGCTTTGTCAATGCCATTGTCTATGCGGCGGTAGCGGTGTTCGGCGCCCTTTCGGCCATCAGCGGTTCCATCAGCGTAGGGCAGCTCAGCTGCTTCTTGACGTATGCAAACCAGTACACCAAGCCCTTCAATGAAGTCACGGGTGTTCTGACGCAGATGCAGACGGCGCTTGCCAGTGCCGAGCGCCTTTTTGCGGTGCTGGATGCCGAGCCGGAGACGCCGGACGCGCCGGACGCGCTGGAGCCGAAGAAATGCGAAGGCGCTGTGCGTGTGGAAAATGTGGCGTTTTCCTATACGCCCAAAGTTCCCCTGATCGAAAATTTCCATCTGGATGTGAAGCCCGGCCAGAGAATTGCCATTGTGGGCCCCACCGGCTGCGGAAAAACCACGCTGATCAATCTGCTGATGCGCTTTTACGATGTGCGCGAGGGCGCGATTTACGTGGACGGAAACGAGATTCGCACCCTGAAGCGGAACGCACTTCGGGGGATGTATGGCATGGTGCTTCAGGAGACATGGCTGAAGAACGCCACGGTCCGGGAAAACATCGCCTACGGAAAGCCGGATGCAACGCTGGAAGAAATTACCGCCGCAGCCAAAGCAGCTTATGCCCATGGATTTATCAAGCGCCTGCCACAGGGATATGACACGATGATCGAACCGGGCGGCGGCAACCTTTCTGCCGGTCAGAAGCAGCTGCTGTGCATTGCACGCATCATGCTCTGCCAGCCGGAGATGCTGATACTGGACGAGGCCACATCCAGCATTGATACCCGCACAGAGATGCTGATTCAGCAGGCGTTTGAAAAGCTGATACAGGGACGCACAAGCTTTGTGGTGGCGCATCGTCTTTCCACCATTCAGTCGGCCGATGTGATTCTGGTGATGAACGCGGGGCGGATCGTGGAGCAGGGAACCCATGCTTCACTTTTGGAAAAAGGCGGCTTTTATGCAAATTTGTACAACAGTCAGTTTGCTGTGGAATAAATAAAGAAAGAAGGAGTTGTCTGTGCTGAATTTTGATTATCACATTCCCACAAAAATCTTTTTCGGAAAAGGGCAGCTGGCCAAGCTGGGGCCGGAGATGAAAAAGTATGGCGACAGCGTTCTGCTGGTCTACGGCGGCGGAAGCATCAAGCGCACCGGCTTGTACGATCAGGTGGTGGAAATGCTTCGTCAGAACGGGATCTCCTGGCAGGAGCTTCCTGGCGTGGATCCCAATCCCAGAGTGGAAAGCGTGCGTGCAGGCGCTGCCATCTGTAAAGAGCACTCGCTGCAAATGGTGCTGGCAGTGGGCGGCGGAAGCAGCATTGACTGCGCCAAGTATGTAGCGGCTGCGGCGCATTATGACGGGGATGCCTGGGATCTGTGCATTGACAAGTCCAAAATCAAACAGGTATTGCCGGTGTTCAGTGTCCTGACGCTGTCTGCTACAGGCAGTGAGATGGACTGCGGCGGCGTCATCACAAATCTGGCTACCTACGAAAAAATCGGCGGCGGTGTGGCGGACCAGCGGCCCAAGGCGTCGGTCTTGGACCCGAGCTATACGTTCACGGTCCCGGCATCGCAGACCGCTGCAGGAACAGCGGACATTATGAGCCATACCATGGAAACTTACTTTAACCGCACTCCTGGAACGTATTTTCAGGACCGTGTTGCAGAGTCCATTTTGAAAACCTGCATTCACTATGGCCCCATTGCTCTGCGTGAACCGGAGAATTATGAGGCCAGAGCCAATCTGATGTGGGCTTCCAGCTGGGCCATTAACGGCTTTTTGTCAGACGGGAAGGCAAATGTATGGACGGTACATCCCATCGAACACGAACTCAGCGCTTTTTATGACATCACGCATGGCGTGGGACTGGCCATTTTGACTCCGCGTTGGATGCGGCACGTTCTCAATGAGGATACTGTTTCAAAATTTGTGGATTTTGGCGTGAATGTGTGGGGGATTTCAGCAGATCAGGCCCCGTATGACATTGCCAATCAGGCCATTGAACGAACAGAGGCTTTCTTCTTCGAGGAGATGAAGATGCCGTCCACCCTTACGCAGCTGGGAATCGGCGATGAGAATTTTGAACGAATGGCGAAAAAGGTGCGCAAGACAGCCCTGGAAGACGGATTTGTAAAACTCACCTGGCAGGATGTAGTGGAAATTTACAAAGCCTGTTTGTGACCACAGGGGAGAGGAGCGCAAAATATGAAAGTGTTCAGTGTGGGTGAAATGTTGATCGACTTTCTTCCCGGAAGCGAGGCGGGCACTTACGTTCGCAAAGCGGGCGGCGCGCCTGCCAATGCAGCAATTGCACTGGCACGGCAAGGCTGCGATACGTCTTTCTGCGGGATGCTGGGAAACGATGATTTTGGTCGCTTCCTGCTGGAGACACTGCGGGAAAATAATGTCACGCCGGTCGTGCGCTTGACGGATGAGGCCGTTACAACTATGGCGTTTGTGACGCTGGATGAACAGGGAGACCGCTCGTTTACGTTTGCGCGCAAACCCGGCGCTGACATGCTGTTGACCCGGGAACAGGTCCAGTGCGATGCATTTGAGCAGGCACAGTTGATTCATGCGGGTTCCTGTTCGCTGTCCAAAGGCAGCGCACGGGACGCCACCGTGTACGCGCTGAGCCAGGGACATGCCGACGGAAAACTGATCAGTTTCGACGTGAACTACCGAAACGTGATGTGGGATAATGACGAGCAGGTAGCGGCCAGGGCAGTGCGGGAAATCCTTCCCTTTGTGGACTTTTTGAAAATTTCGGAAGAGGAAGCAGGAATGCTTGGCGGCGAGGCGCAAATTCCATCGGTGATGGAACAGTATGAAATCAGCGTGGTAGTGGAAACACTGGGAGCGCAGGGGGTTCGTTGCTATTGGAACGGCAGGCAGCTGGAATTGTCCGGCCTTCAGGCAGCATGTGTGGATGCAACCGGTGCGGGTGACGCCTTCTGGGGGGCATTCCTGGCGGCGCTGTCCCGCGCGGAAGTTACCGCGACTGCACAGCTGACGGAGACGCTTTTGTGGGAGGCGCTTCGCGCCGGCAATATTGCAGGATGGCTTTGCGTTCAGAAAAAGGGCGCCATTGAGTCTCTTCCGACACGTGCGCAGGTAGAACATTACCTGCATCAAATGTATCCGTAAACAGCGGCAGAAAGGCCAGAGCAGATGAAGCATACGTTGGAAACAGACGGGTTCAAATTGGAACTGCAGGCGAAGTTTTTCGAAGAGGATGAGCAGTATCCCGTGAATGCCACACTGCAGATTTCCGTGGCCAGCGGCCGCTTCGGTGGTGCGGCCTGCTGGGATTTGGATTTTCGGCAGCTGAAGGAGTTTGTCGGGCAGCTGATGCGGCTGTATCAGGCACTAAAAGGGGAAGTCCGGCTTTGCGAAGCGTACAAGGAGGACGAGTTCCTTGCGTTTGTCGGGGACGGAAAGGGCCATATTTCTGTTTTCGGGCAGCTGAGCAGCCATTTTGAAGACGGGTTTGCACAGAGCCTGCGGTTTGAAAATCAAATCGATCAGACGGAGCTGGGCCGATTTGTCCGGGATCTGCTTCGGGAGTACGCATAAAAAAGCAGCGTGTATTTTTCAATACACGCTGCTTTTTTGTTTGCGTTTTACAGCAGAGGGCCGTTTTTGTATTCCCCGTCGTGGCAGAAAGAAACCCATTCCGCCACATTGACCGCATGGTCGCCAATGCGTTCCAGATATTTTGTAATCATAAACGAGTCCAGTGCGGCATCCGTATCTGCCGGATGCTTTACGATATGGGCTGCAATGTCCTGCCGGATGGCAACAAAATCGGCGTCGGCTTCGTCATCCCGTGCAATCACAGCTGCCGCCTTCGCCGTGTCGTGCGCTACGAAAGCAGAAACGGCCTCCTGAACCATATTCTGCACGGTTTCAGCCATCTTCCGAAGACCGGCAGGTGTATAGCTGCCGGCGTCAAGGTGTTCCACGATCTCTGCAATGTCCGCGCTGTGGTCGCCGATACGCTCCAAATCGGACACCAGTTTCATCACGGAACTCACCTGACGAAGGTCCGAAGCAACCGGCTGCTGGCGGAGCAGCAGCGTCATGCAAAGGTGCTCGATATCGCGTTCCTTGTTGTCGATGGCGTCATCCTGGGAAGCAATGTTGCCGGCAAGGGTTTTATCACTGTTCCAGAGGGCCTGCAGCGCCTGGGAGAGGGAAGACGAAACCAGATCGCCCATGTCTTTGACCATGTGATCCAGCTGCGAAAGCTGGGAAAGATATTCTGTACGTGTCTGCATGATGTTCAATCCTCCTGATCAACCAAAACGGCCGCTGATGTAATCTTCGGTGCGCTTGTCGGCGGGATGTGCGAAGATGCGCTGGGTGTCATCCATTTCTACCAGTTCTCCCACCAGGAAAAATGCGCATTTGTCGCTGATGCGGGCCGCCTGCTGCATGTTGTGCGTTACGATGACCACGGTGTATTCCTGCTTCAGCTGTGTCATCAGCTCTTCAATCTTCATGGTGCTGGCAGGGTCCAGAGCACTGGTGGGTTCATCCATCAAAAGCACTTCCGGTTCCACAGCCAGCGCACGGGCAATGCAAAGACGCTGCTGCTGTCCGCCGGAAAGCCCCAGCGCGCTCTTTTTCAGGCGGTCTTTTACTTCGTCCCACAACGCCGCGCCGCGCAGCGCCTTTTCTACGATCTCGTCCAGCTGTGCTCTGCTGGGATGACCGTGCAGGCGGGGTCCGTAGGCGATGTTGTCATAAATGCTCATAGGGAAGGGATTGGCCTTTTGAAAGACCATACCAATTTTTTTGCGCAGCCAGGTTACATCCACGTCTTTGGCAAAAATATCCTGTCCGCGAAAGGTGACCTCGCCATTGATGCGAACGCTGGGCACCAGGTCCTGCATGCGGTTCAGCGTTTTCAAAAAGGTGCTTTTTCCGCAGCCGGACGGCCCGATAAACGCCGTGACCTGGCGGGCCATAATATCCATGTCAATGCCCTTCAGGGCTTCAAAATCACCGTAGTGCAGTGTCAGATTTTTGGTTTGAATGATGGGTGTCTGTTCCATAAACCGGTCCTCCTCAGTGTTTTTTGGCCGCTTTTGCCCGCACAGCGCGAGCCGCCAGGTTGATGACGAGCACAAGGCACAGAAGCAAAGCAGCAATGGCCCAGGCTACGTCGAAGTTGCCTTCCTCAAAAGCCAGCATGTACAGGGCCACGGAAAGGGTGGCGCCGCTGCGGCTGTAGGCGGCAATGATGTTGTCTGCCACGATTTTTCCAAAACCGGCTGTGAACAGAAGCGCCGCGCTTTCGCCCACGATGCGGCCGACGGCAAGAATACAGCCGGTGACGATGCCGTCCACGCTGGATGGCAGGACGATGGTGCGGACCATGTGCCATTTGGTGGCGCCCAGCCCAAGCGCGCCCTCACGGTAGCTTTCCGGAACGGTCTTCAGGCTTTCCTGTGTGGTGCGGATGATGGTGGGGAGTGTCATGATGACCAAAGTGCAGCTTCCTGCCAGCAGACTGCTTTGAAACCCGAGCTTCTGGCAAAAAACCAGCATGCCCACCAGACCGTAAATAATAGAGGGAATACCGGCCAGGGTCTCTGTGGTGAATTCAATGGTGCGGATCAGTTTTCGATTCTGTGCGTATTCCGTCAGATAAACGGCAGCACCCACACCCAAGGGAAGCACAATCAGCAGAGAGAGAACAATGACGTATACCGTATTTAAAATATAGGGAAGAATACCGTCGATCTTTTTGGTAACGCTGGGAACGCTGGTAATCAGCTGCCAGCTCAACTGGGGAAGACCCTTGTAAAGCACATACCCGATGATGCCGATCAGCAGAAGCATCGTCAGGCCGGCGGCGGCATACACCAGCACTTTGCGAACCGCATCCCATACAATTCTCGATTTATTTCTCATCGTCGCCACCCCGCTTCAGTACACTGTTCAGAACACCGTTGATGAGCATGATGAACAGGAACAAAACCAGCGCAATGCTGAACAGCGCCTGGCGCTGCAGTCCGGAAGCATAACTCATCTCTTTGGCCACGGCAGTGGTCAGGAATGTAACGCTCTTGAACAGACCCGGCATATTGGCCACATTGCCGGCTACCATCATAACGGCCATGGCCTCGCCGATGGCGCGCCCGATGCCCAGAACCACACCGGCGGCAATACCGCTTTTGGCGGCGGGCATGCTGACTTTAAAGTAAGTCTCCGTGGGAGTTGCCCCCAGCGCAAGACTGGCTTCTTCGTATTCCTGGGGAACAGCGTTCAGCGCCGTGACGCTGACGGAAATGATGCTGGGAAGAATCATGATGCTCAGAACCAGAATGGCCGCCAGAAGGCTGGCGCCGTTGGCCAGGTCAAATGCTTTGGCCACGGCCGGAACCAGGACCAGCATGCCCACAAGGCCGTATACAACGCTGGGAATGCCTGCCAGCAGTTCCACCGCTGCGCTGACCGGAGCGGCCAGTTTGCGCGGTGCGATTTTGGACAGGAATACCGCGGTCAGGATTCCCACAGGAACACCGATGATCGCCGCGCCCAGCGTGCCCCACACACTGGTGAGAATGAACGGAAGGATGCCGAAGCTGGGCTCCTTGGCGGTGCTTTTCCAAACCGTTCCGAACAGGAAGTTGATGGGGCCGATTTCCACGATGGCGGGGATGCCCGAAACAAACATATACACTGTGATGAGTACGACCGATAAAATGGCGACCATGCCGCAGACGAAAAAGATCGCGTTCATCACAGCTTCAATCCATTTTTTGATTCGCATGAAGCGTCCTCCTAAAAAAGACCCGGCCAGCATTGCCGACCGGGTTTCGGGTTTCTTCGTTGAAGATTAGGCGAGGGGAACAGCGCCGGCCGCGCGGATCAGTTCGTCAGCTTCGTCGCTCTGCGCGAAGTCGAAGAATGCCTGGGCAGTCTCGCTCAACTCGGCGGAATCGTTGGTAACGAACACGAAGGGACGCTGAATCTTATAAGTACCATCCTGAACGGTTTCCTCGCTGGGAGCAACACCTTCCACGGTGACAGCCTTCACAGTGTCATCCAGAGCGGACAGGGAAGCGTAACCGATGGCGTTGGCGTTGGACTGAACTTTCGCAATCACAGCGCCGGTGGCGGTCAGCTCTTCAGAGTAGACACATTCGTCTTCCACGCCGACAATGCTTTCAAAGCCATCGCGGGTGCCGCTGCCAGCCTCACGGCCGACGAAGACGATCTCGGCGTCGTCGCCGCCAACTTCGCTCCAGTTGGTGATTTCGCCTTTGGCGATCCCGGCCAACTGCTCAAGCGTCAGGTCGGCAACCGGATTTTCGCTGTTCACGATGATGGCGATGCCATCCAGCGCAATGGTGGTTCCGGTCACGCCGGTTTCATCCTCTTTCAAAGCGCGGCTGGAAAGACCGATATCCAAAGAACCTTCCTGTGCACCGGTGATGCCGGCGCCGCTTCCGGTGGGATCGTAAGTGACGTCTACGTCAGGATATTTCTCTGCAAAAGCTTCCTGGAAAGCGCCGATCACAGCCTCCATACTGGTGGAACCACCCGTGGCAACTTTGCCGGAAAGTTCTGCGGCGGTGGAAGAAGCGGCCGTGCTCTGCTCAGCGGAAGAGGTATTCGCCGCAGAAGAGCTGGTGCTCTGGCCACAGCCGGCCAGCAACATGGCGCCAATCGTCAAAACTGCTAATACTTTGGAAGTGCGTTTCATCTTTCATTCTCCTTTTATTGCCCGGCACCCGCCGGGTCCTCATTTTCCTCTCGGAACGTATTTAGCATACCGTTCTTTTGAGTTTGCAACTACCATGATTGAGTCAGAATTTTGCAAAAAATGCGTAAAGAGAAATGTAAAATGAAAAATTCTTGTAAACTTTACATGGATTTTACAAAAAGACGGTCGTGAATTTTACATGTGGTCTTTTACAATAATGAAGGTAATATAAAAGACGAATTTATTGTATTTGCGGAAAGAGAGAGAAAGCTGTTATGGATCTTTTCAACGTTTTGGCTCTGATGGGCGGCCTGGCCATGTTTCTGTTTGGCATGGACGTCATGGGCAAGGCGCTGGAAAAGCAGGCCGGCAACCGCCTGCAGGCGATTTTGAGCAAACTTACGGATAACCCGCTGAAGGGATTTTTTCTTGGCCTGGTAGTCACGGCGATCATTCAGTCCTCCAGTGCCACTACGGTCATGGTGGTCGGCTTTGTCAACAGCGGCCTGATGCAGCTGCACCAGACGGTGGGGATCATCATGGGTTCCAACGTGGGCACTACGGTGACCAGCTGGATCTTGAGCCTGTCCGGGCTTCAGGGTGACAGCTTCTGGGTGAAGCTGATGAAGCCCAGCAGTTTCGCGCCATTCCTGGCCTTTGTGGGCATTGTCCTTTACATGTTTGTAAAGAGCGAGAAAAAGAAGGGCATCGGCACGATTTTACTGGGATTTGCCATTCTGATGAGCGGGATGGAAACCATGTCCTCGGCGGTGAAGCCGCTGGCAGATGTGCCGCAGTTTACCGCGCTGTTCACGATGTTTCAAAATCCGCTTTTGGGTGTGCTGGCGGGCGCGCTTCTCACGGCGATCATCCAGTCGTCCAGTGCCAGCGTTGGCATTCTGCAGGCGTTGGCTATTACCGGAAGCATTACTTTCGGCAGCGCGATTCCCATCATTATGGGCCAGAACATCGGCACCTGCGTAACAGCGCTGATCTCGTCCATTGGCGCCAACAAAAACGCCAAGCGCGCAGCAATGGTGCATCTTTATTTTAATGTGATCGGTGTTACGATTTTCCTGGTGGCCTTTTACGGCCTGAACGGGTTGATTCATTTTTCCTTTGTGGACCAAACGGTGACGGCCGCCGGCATCGCGGTGGTGCATTCGGTGTTCAACATCACCGCCACAGCGGTGCTGCTTCCCTTTAACCGTCAGCTGGAAAAACTGGCCGTGCTCACCATCCCGGACGGGAAGAAACCGGAGACGGTTCAGCTTCTGGACGAGCGCCTTTTGGCCACACCCGCTGTTGCGGTGGAGCGTGCCCGCGCTTTGACCGACCGGATGGCAGATGCAGCACGTACCGGACTTCTTCAGGCCATGTCGCTGACGCATTACTGGGATAAGAACCTGTCGGACCGCATCAGTGCCGGGGAAGAAGAGATCGACCGGTATGAGGATGTTCTGGGAACCTATCTTGTAAAATTGTCCAGCCGGAGCCTGACCATTGCGGACAGCCATGCAAGTTCGGTTTTGCTGCACACCATCGGCGATTTTGAGCGGATCGGAGACCATGCAATGAACCTGCGGAAAACGGCGATTGAGATCCATGAAAAAGGACTTCAGTTTTCCGAGAGCGCTGTGGCCGAACTGGATGTGCTGGAAGCTGCCATTCAGGAGATCGTGCAGCGCACAGTGGAAGCGTTTATTCATGAAAACCTGGAGGATGCGGAAAAGATTGAACCCCTGGAGCAGGTGGTGGATGAGCTTGTGCGCGAGATGAAGGCGCGTCACATCGCCAGACTGCAGAACGGCGAGTGCACCATGGAGCTTGGCTTCATCCTTTCGGACTTGCTCAATAACTACGAGCGTGTGGCGGATCACTGCAGCAACATTGCCGTGGCGTTGATCGAAGTGGCGCATGACAGCTTTGACACGCATGAATATTTGGGTAAAATGAAGGCAGAGGAAAGTGAAGATTTCAAAAAGCGAATTCAAAAATATCGTGATCGCTATGTGTTCCCGCCTATGACGGAATCGGAGGAAATAAAATGATTTACATTGTGGAAGACGATGCCAGCATTCGTGGCCTGGAAGAATATGCACTGCAGAACAGCGGTTACACCGTAAAAGGCTTTGAGAACGGCGAAAGCTGCCTGGAAGAATGTCACAAGCAAGTGCCGCAGCTGATTGTTTTGGACGTCATGCTGCCGGGTGAGGACGGCTTTTCCGTTCTGCGCCGGCTTCGCGCAAGCGGTCCGGCAAAAAGCGTGCCGGTCATTATGGTGACGGCCAAGGCCAGCGAAATTGATGTGGTGACGGGACTGGATTGCGGTGCAGATGACTACATTTCCAAACCGTTCGGCGTGATGGAATTCATCAGCCGCGTCAAAGCGGTACTGCGCCGCGCGGAGAAAAAGCAGGAAGAGCGGCTGCAGTACGGCCCCATCAGCCTGGATGAAGGAACGCACACGGTGCAGGTGAGCGGCAAGGGGATTTCGCTTACATATAAAGAGTATTCTTTGCTGCGTCTGCTGCTGCGGCATGCAGAAAAGGTCCTGCCCCGTGAGACCATTATGAAAGAAGTTTGGGACACCGAGTTTTTCGGCGAGAGCCGTACGCTGGATATGCACGTGCGTACACTTCGCCAGAAATTGGGCGACGCGGGAAGCCTGGTGCGCACCGTGCGTAAAGTGGGCTATTGCCTGAGCGAGAGAGAAGAGGCCGGAGAGTCATGAAAAAGAGTATGTCGGAAAAAATCGCCGTCCGTCTGGTTGCGGTAGGTCTTGTGGCGATGGCGCTGACGACCCTTTTATGCATGGTGATGTTCCACAGCGTATTTGAAAAGCAGGTGGTGCGCGATTTGCAACTGACGGCAAAGGATATTGCGCTGGCCTGCGAAAGGATGGAAGATTCCGAAGATCTGGGCTCTTTCGGCGGCGGGGAACTGAGAATCACTCTGATTGCGCCTGACGGAACCGTGCTGTTTGAAAATCAGAGTTCCGCCCCGATGGAAAATCATCTGGACCGCACAGAAGTTCGCCAGGCACTGGAAAGCGGCGAAGGGTCCGATCAGCGAATGTCGGAGACACTGGGGTACGACACTTATTATTATGCAATTCGGCTGTCCAACGGAAATGTTCTTCGGGTGGCTACGGAAGCGAAAAATTTCTTTTCCATCTACGATGATGCGGTCCCCGCTGTACTGGTCAGTTGTGTGCTGATTTTGCTGCTTTCTGTTCTGCTGGCGTTTTTCCTCACCAGGCAGCTGGTGCGTCCTATTGTGACCATGGCAAACAATTTGGACGACGTGGAAAAAAATGTTCCCTATAAAGAGTTGGAACCTTTTGCGAAAGCCATCGCACTGGACCAGAAAAACCGGCAGAACGGTGAAAAGATCCGCCGCGATTTTACGGCAAACGTCAGCCATGAACTGAAAACACCCCTGACCAGTATTTCGGGATATGCGGAACTGATCGAAACGGGGATGGCCAAACCGGAGGATATCGCGGGTTTTGCCGCACGCATCCGCAAAGAGGCCGGCCGCCTGATGGCGCTGGTGGGAGATATCATTCAGCTGTCGGAGCTGGATGACGCCAGCGAGGAAGGCGCAGGCAAGTTGACCATGGAACCGGTGGACCTGGCGGCGGTGGTCAATGAGTGCGTGCAGGATCTGCAGCCGGCTGCCCGCAAAGCGTATCTGGTCCTTTCTGCTCAGACGGAGCCCGTAATGGTGGAAGGCAGCCGGGGTCTCTTGATGGAGCTTTGCCAAAACCTGTGCGACAATGCCATTCGCTACAACCGTCCGGGCGGCAAGGTGGAGGTGACGGTGCGCAATGTTGCCGGTGCCGCCGAACTGTGTGTGAAGGACAATGGAATCGGCATTGCGCCCGAGCACCAGCAGCGCGTGTTCGAACGGTTTTATCGGGTGGATAAAAGCCGAAGCAAGGCCACAGGCGGAACCGGACTGGGCCTGGCCATTGTGAAACATATTGCGATTCTTCACAATGCGAAAATTGAGCTGGAAAGTGAAGCGGGTAAAGGAACTTCCATTCAAGTGATTTTCCCGGAGCAGAACTGAAAAAAGCCGTGCCGGCGCACACGCGCCGACACGGCTTTTTGGCTTTTTAAGAGGCGGACATTTCAGCAGCTACATCTGCCTCACTGGCGCGCATGGCGCACAGGGTTTTGTCCAGCAGCTGGTCCAGCTCCCAGCCGAGCATCTCCGCGCCCTGGCGGATGACGTCGCGCGAGCAACCTGCCGCAAATTTTTTGTCTTTGAACTTCTTCTTCAAACTGGACAATTCCATGTCCTGAACGCTTTTGGACGGACGCATTTTTGCAGCCGCGCCGATGAGACCGGTCAGTTCGTCGCAGGCAAACAAAACTTTTTCCATCTCGTGGGTGGGCACCACATCGCTGCAAAGACCATATCCGTGGCTGCATACCGCATGGATCAGCGCTTCGTCCGCGTTGATCTCCGCCAGAAGTTCAGGTGCTTTCTGGCAGTGCTCATCGGGGTACTGTTCAAAGTCTACATCGTGCAGCAAACCTGCCAGAGCCCAGAAATCTGCGTCAGCGCCATATCCCAAATCGTTTGCAAACCACCGCATAACCGCCTCTACCGTATAGGCGTGCTGCAGGTGAAAAGGCTCCTGATTGTATTTTTGGACCAGCGCTACAGCGCTCTCCCGTGAAACCATGTTCGACACTTCCTTTTTTCGAAGGCCTTGCGGCCAATTTTCTTCCATTATAGCGCGTTTGCACGGAAAGGAAAAGGGCCGGATTCAGCGGGAAAGCCGCAGTACAAAACTGGCGCCACCGCCCGGTGTATCCCGTACCGTGAGCCTGGCTGCATGAAGGGCGGCCAGTTCGGCCGCTACAGAAAGGCCTAAACCGAAATGCTGTTTTTCCGTCCGGCTTGCATCACCGCGGTAAAAACGACGGAAAATAGCTTCTTTTTCCGGGTCCGAAATGCCGGGACCGTGATCGATGACCGACAGCTCCACAAAGTGCGGTTCACTGCGAGCGCAAATCTCGATGGGGGTTCCCTTCGGTGTATAAGAGCAGGCGTTGGAAAGCAAAATACCAAACAGCTGGGTCAGGCGTTCCCGGTCCAACGAAAGATGCGGCAGAGGCTCGTCGGGCAATTCCAGTGTCAGCACATGGCCCTGCTCATGGCATACCGTATGGAACCGCTCGTACAAATCGATACAGAAAGTGTCCAGCTCCACATCGGAACGGCAAATATGCCACGCACCGGCATCGCTTCCCGCCAGCGTCAGAAGGTCGTCAATGAGACGGACCATGCGGCCGGCTTCCTGCTGCGCCGTATCCAAAAAGGATTCGCTTTCAGTACGGTCCGCCCGGCGGGCAGCGGAAAGACTGGCCTTGATGACCGTCAGCGGGCTGCGCAGTTCATGGCTGGCAGCTGCAATAAATTCTGTCTGGCGGCGAAGTGCCTCCACTGTGGGCTTCAGTGCCATTCCGGCGAGAAACCAGCTGATGCCGGCCAGACAGGCCACTCCCAACAGCGCAATCAGGCAATAAACTGCACCGGTTTTCATCAGGTGCATGCGCTGCGGCGCATCGGCCTGCAGCATGACCAGACAAAGCGGCTGAGGGCATCCCAAATAGGCCACGGCGCAGTGATAGCGTTCTTCCTGCTGGCCTTGAATGGTGAAGCCTGTTTTGGTGCCATCCATCATTCCGGAAAGACCGCGTGCAGCGGCTTCTCTCTGGGCACGGGAAGCCAATTCGTTCCGCGGGGTCTGTGTGTCCCAAATTCCACTGAAGTGGAAGGGGACGTTGTTGTCACTGATCCAAATGGCGATGTGACCGGGGATCTCCTGCTTTTTGAGCCATGCGTCGGAGATGCTGTCCGATTTGCCCAGTTCTTCCCGTACAGCGGAAAAGGTTTGCAGAAACAGTGTTTCCTGACTTTCCAGGTATTGCCGGGCGGACATCCAGTATGTGGCTCCCAGCGACAGAAGCAGAATCAGCCCGGAAAGACAGGAAAAGATGACAGTCAGCCGCAGGCGAAGTGATTTCAGCATGAGGATGCCTCCAAGCGATAGCCTGCACCCCGAACGGTAGAAACCGTTTCTTTTGCGCCGACGGTTTTCAGACGACGCCGGACGAAATGAATGTAGCTGTCCAGACTCCCTTCTTCCACCGGAGCGTCCATTCCCCAGACGCGCCCCAACAATACCGAACGCCCCATCAATTGTCCGGGATGGCGCATCAGGGTTTCCAGCAAATCGCATTCTTTTCGGGAAAGCCCTACGATGCCGGTGGGGCCTTGAAGAGTCAGCTGAGTCAGATCCAGCGTGAGCGTTCCGGTCCGCACAGTCGTATGGGAAGAAAAGGGCGCCGGGCGCCGTGCCAAAGCACGCAGGCGGGCCAAAAGTTCCCGCATGTCGAAGGGCTTGGCAAGATAATCGTCAGCGCCTGCATCCAGTCCGTCTACACGGTCCCCAATGCGGGAAAGCGCCGTCAGCATCAACACCGGCGTCTGAACGCCTGCCGCACGCGCTTTCCGCAGCAGGGTCAGACCGTCTGTGTGAGGAAGCATCCGATCCAGGCAGCATACATCGTAAATGTCCTGCAGAAGATATTCATACGCCTCGTCACCATCGTGACAAAAATCTGCTTCCACGCCTTCCGCTGAAAGGCTGGCCCCCGACAGCGCGGCAGAGCTCCCGGTCATCCTCGATCATCAAAATCCGCATATTGCACCTCGGAAAAAATCTGTTATTCTACTTATTATAACGCGCTTGTCTGAAAGAAACCTCAAACAGCCGAGAAATATTTTCAGGTTTTTTCAAGAAAGAATTGCTATTCTTGATTGCATCACACAGGAAATGAGGCATGGATATGAATGGGCTAAAACGCACGATCAGTCTGCTTTTAAGCACGGCCCTGCTGTTTTCGCTGTCGGGGTGCGCGGCAGAAGAAAGTACATCGCAGGTGCAGCAGGCGGCAGGCCGTTGGGAAGAGCAAGAGATCACGCCTGAACAGGGGCTGTACCAGTTGGGGTTTGCAGCTGATGCAGACGGAACACTGTATTGGTACGGAACAGACCCCAATGCTGTGCAGGAATGGCAGGTGCGCTGCTTTGTGTCTCAGGACAACGGGCAGACCTGGCAGGAAGAACAGCTTTCCTGGCAAGAACAGATCAGCGGTACCATTACAGGCGTCTCACGTGCGTCGGACGGCACGCTGTTAGTCACCAGTTATGGCGTGGAAGGCGGAACGCAGACCGAATGGCTGATTTCAGCGGATGGAACATCACGGCAGCTCTGTTTTGATATCCCCGAAGAAGCCACGATTCAGAGAGTGGATTTGATGAGCGCAGAACGAGCCTTTTTGACGCTGGAGGTTCCCATGGAAGGAGAAGGATACAGCGTCCAGGCAACCGATGTCAATGGACAGGCGACTGCGGCGAGGATGATATCGCCCAGCGAAAGCGGAGTCTTCGATTTGACAACCGGACAAAAAGTGAACGGCGAGTCGACGGAATATCCGCAGTTTTTGATTTCGGCCGAAGCTGGCGGAACGCTTTATGTCATGAATTTTGACGGAGAAAGACAGACCTACCAGCTTCAGTCCGCGGATGAAAGCGGTGCGCTGACCATGCTGCATGAAAATCTGTCCGATATCACGGGAAATGCGGCACTGGCGGTCCGTGCAGACGGCACCAGCTATTTCGCCGATGTGCGCGGCGTGCACCGGCTGGCGCAGGGCGGAAGCAAACTGGAAACGATTTTGGAAGCGGGGGCCTTTACACTGGCCCTTCCGGGAAGAACCATTCACACGCTGCTGGTGCTGGACGACGGGTCTTTTGCAGTGACAATGAGCGATATGGAAGGCAGCAATTATCAAAGCCGGATCTACCGGTACTATGAAGACGACTCGCTGCCGGCGCCCAGCGAGGACAATACCCTGAATGTCTGGAGTTTGTATAACAGCGATACGGCGCGGGCGGCTGCTGTCCAGTTCGGAACAGAGAATCCTTCTCTGAATGTTCAATATACGTATGCGCTGGAAGACGGAGATACAGCGGGTGTGGAGGACGTGCTTCGCCAGCTGAACACGGAACTGCTGGCCGGGAACGGCCCGGACGTCCTGATTCTGGACGGGGTGGACGATTATGCATCCTATATCCAGAAGGGGGCCTTTGCCAACCTTTCCGGCGCAATTGATGAAACGGCGCTTGTGCCATCGGTCGGTCAGGCTTTTCTGCAGGATGGAGAAGTCTGTGTATTCCCGGCGCGGTTCCAGGTCCCGGTCCTCTTTGGGGATGCGGGTTCCGTGGAGAAGCTGACCAGTCTGGACGCACTTCGAAGCGGGGTCCACCAGTGGGCACCGCGTCCGGATGTCACCGTTGAGGATGAAAGCTATTACACACCGCTGGACGATGCCCATGCGTATGCTTTTTCGTTCCTGGATTTGGAAAAGTTAGTGGACTTTGCACTCCAGACCAGCATGAATGCGATTTTGACCGACGAGGGAATCGATGGGGATGCTTTGTATCAGGTGCTGGATCTGATCGCAGACATAGGAGGGTATTACGGGATGGACGAATATTCGGAAAATCCCACGGAAAACAGCACGGCAGGCGGCAGCGGGGAAGATGTGGTCATCGCATCCGACGAGCTGCAGGAATATACCAATTCGGACCGGGCACGGTTTGGTCGAACGCTGATGAGCACGCCTCTTGTCATCCCGTCCAACGGCGGACGATACATCGGCGGCATCCTCAGCGGCACTTTTGAGCAGAGTGAATTTAATGTGGTGCTGCAGCCCGGCCTGTGCGAAGGGGCGTTCATTCCCAGCTGCATGGTGGCGGTAAATGCGGGCAGCGCGCAGCAGCAACCGGCACTGGAATATGTGCGCACGCTTTTGAGCGAGAAAATTCAGTCCACTCTCTATGAAGATGAGGGAATGCCGGTAAATCAGGCCGCGCTGGATGCCAGCCTTTTCCGTGCACAGCAGGCCAATGGCTGGGAACGGTATCAGGGCGATTTTGGAGAATTGCTGGCCGGTTTGAAAACACCGGTTCGGATCAATACAACGGTAAAGCAGTACATTCTGGAATACGCCAAAGATCTTTGCGCCGGAACCCTGTCTGTGGAAGACGCTGTGGCGGAACTGACGAATGAATTATCGCTGTATTTGGCAGAGCGCCAGTAAGCAATTGCATTTAAAAAGAGCGGGGACCGAAAGGTCTCCGCTCTTTTTAAATGCATAAAAATCAGTCGTCTTTGGGCAGTGACTGCATATATTCATCCATTGCCTGTGCTACCTGTTTGGAGTGAGCCACAGCCTCCACCACTGTGCGCGCACCGTTGACCACATCGCCGGATGCAAAAATGCCGGGACGGGTGGTATGACCGCTTTCATCTGCTTCGATCAGGCCCCGGGCGTTGGTGTCAATGCCTTTGGTGCTGTTCACGATACGGTTCAAAGGACCCTGGCTGATGGAGATAATCACACTGTCAGCCGGATAAAGCTGCTCGGAACCGGGCACGATTTCCCGGGTACCATCTTCCTTTTTTACCACATCGGCAAAAATGACACCCTCGTCCCGAATTTCCACAGGTGCTTTGTTGTAAACGAATTCAACGCCTTCCAAAACGGCGTATTCAAATTCGTGCTTGGAAGCAGCTACGCCTTCGTCGCGGGAAAAGCACTGCAAAAAGCGCACACCTTTGCGCATGGCGGTGCGTGCCACATCCATGGCTGCGTTTCCTGCGCCGATCACAATGACCCGCTCGCCCAGGTGATAGCTGTCCGGGTTGTTCAGATAGTTGATTCCGAAATGGACATGGCCGAGCGTCTCCCCCTTGATATGGAGCGTATTCGGCTGCCAGACACCGGTGCCGATAAAAATGGCTTTGTATCCGTCGCGGAACAAGTCGTCGATGCCGATGGCCCCGCCGATGACGGTATTGGGACGCACCTTGATGCCCTTCAAGCGGAGATGGCGGTATTCAAAATCATCCAGAACGCTTTTGGGCAGACGAAACTCGGGAATGCCATAGCGCAGGACTCCGCCGATTTTGTCCTTGCTTTCAAAGATGGTGACCTGATATCCCTTTCGAGCCAGAATCACGGCAATGGTCAACCCGGCAGGGCCGGAGCCGATGATGGCTACCCGAATACCGTTGGACGGCGCAGGCCCTTTCACCATTTTGCTGGAATAAGTGCTGGAAATATAATTTTCGATGGTTGAAAAATGAACGGGGGCTCCCTTTTTGCCCAGAACACAATGCCCTTCGCACTGCTTTTCGTGGTTGCATACCAGACTGCACACGGTGGTGAGGGGATTGTTTTCAAACAGTTTCCAGCCGGCCTCGTCCAGATGTCCGCTCAATAAGAGCTGGATCACTTCCGGAATGGCGGTATGAATGGGGCATCCCTTTTGACATTGGGGCACCTTGCAATTGAGGCAGCGCTGGGCCTCGTCCAAAACATGTTGTGCCATGACTGGCGCTCCTTTCCCTGAAAACGCCGCCAAGGGATTGACAAACGTTTCACAATATGGACTTTTCGCTCATTCACATTGTACTATAAACTCCGGCAGGGGACAAGAGTGGATTTTATGGCAAAGCAGGAAGAATCAGCGTGAAAGTAGCGCCGCCGCCCGGTGTGTCGCTGCAGAGCAGGCGCCCATGGTGAAGCACGGCCAGTTCGTGCGCAACAGAAAGACCGAGCCCGAAGTGTCCGGTGGGCGCGCGGCTCTGGTCCAGCCGGGCAAAGCGTTCAAAAATTTTTTCTTTTTCCGTATCCGGAACACCGGGACCGTGGTCTGTGACCGAAAGGTGCACTTCACTTTTGCACACCTTTCCGGAGAGCAAAAGTTCGGTTCCAGGCGGTGCGTAGGATGTGGCATTATCCAGCAGACAGGTGAGAATTTGACACAGCCGCTGACGATCTCCCAGCACACGGGGCAGCGGCTGTTCGGGAAGCTGCATACTCAGACGAAAGCCCCGTTGCCGGGCAAGCGTGCGAAATGCTTCGAAGGTATCGATCAGCAGGGCATCGGTATCCAGTTCGTTGGGGTCCCAGCGGTAGCGCATGGCATCCGCGTTGGCCAGGACCAGAAGGTCTTCCACAAGGCGGGCAAGTCTTCCGTTTTCGGCGCCGGCTGCCAGCTGACAGCGGCGGGCCTGTTCGCTGCCGGGTGGACAGCTCTCCAGAGCCTGAAGATTGGCTGCCACTGCAGCGACGGGGCTTCGCAGTTCGTGTCCGGCGGCGGCGACGAATTCGGCCTGCCGCTGCATGGCCTGGCGCACAGGGCGAACGGCGATGGAAGCAACAAAACGGCTGCAACCCCAAAGCCCCAACAGGCAAAGGGACAGCAAAAGCAAATCGTTTCGGGCGGTTTGAGCGATGCGGGCATTTTTCGGCGCGAGGGATTGCAAAAGCATCACTTCACAGGGGCCGTTGCGCAGGGACAGCTGCACAAAATAACCCCGGTAAGAATCGCCGGCCGATCCCTGCAGGGAGAACAGTCCGTCTTCGTCCACGTTGTGGCAGGCGTCCTGTGCCAGAGCAAACAGCTCCTCACGGCTGCTGGCGGGGGAATAACTTCCCGGGAAAAAGATTGGGCGGCCATTGTCCCGGATGGAAATGAGAAGCTGGTTATCCGCTTCCATCTGTGCCAGCCAGTGGTCGGGAAGAGAGGATTCGGTCGTAAGACGTTGAACCAGCGCGTTGCATTGGCTGAAAAAATAGGTGCGGTCTGCGCTGTCGATTTGGCGGCAGGCCAGAATGAAACTGACAAGCAGGCCGGCAGTCAGCACAATGCCGGTCATGACGGTGAGAATGGCGGTCAAGCGCCGCCGAAGTTGCGTGATCATTGCGGTTCACCTGCGTCTTCCAGACGGTATCCCACACCGCGCACCGTCACCAGCCGGACGCGCTGTGTAACGGCCTTCAGCCGCCGGCGGATGTAGTAGGCGTAGCTGTCCAGACAGGCGTCTTCCACGTCGGCATCGGCACCCCAAAGGCGTGCGAACAGGGCACGGCGGGAAATCGGCTGTCCGTTTTGGCGCAGCAGCGCTTCCAGAAGTTCGCCCTCTTTGCGGGCAAGCGTGCACTTTCCAAGTGCGCCGTGCAGCATCAGCCCGGCGGGGTAATACACCAGATCCGCAAACCGGAGTTCCTGCGCAAGCGCACCGCGCCGGCGCCCCAATGCGCGGACTCTGGCGCAGAGCTCGCGTGTGTCGAAAGGTTTGGAAAGATAGTCGTCCGCACCGGCATCCAGTCCGTCGACGCGTGCCCGGACGTCGTCCAGCGCCGTCACCAGAAGAACCGGTGTATCATCTTTTTGCTGGCGCATTTCCCGCACAAGCTGTATTCCGTCGCAGCCGGGCAGCATGCGGTCCAGCAGAATCGCGTCATAGCCGCCTTCCGCCAAATAGAAGCGGGCTTCATCGCCGCGATGAACAGTGTCGACTGACCAGCCTTCGTTGCGCAGGGCCAGTGCAGTGGCTTCACAAAGTGCCTTGTTGTCTTCCACGAGTAAGATACGCATAGGGAGTCCGCCTTTATCATGAAACTGATTTTTTATCATAGCACAGAATACCTCAAGAAAACCTCAACGCTCCGGGTGGGGCATGCAGTATTTCTGCGCAAATTCTTCGGCGGGAAGCGGCTTGTCGTAATAGTACCCCTGGACAAGATCGCAATGCAAAGCGCGGATGAACTCCAGCTGACGGGAAGTTTCCACTCCCTCCATTACCGTGGTCATATGCAGGTCCTGGGCCAGACAAATTACGTGTTTCAAAATCTGATCCCGCTTTTCTTCGTCTGCACGGTCCAGGGTGGAAAGAAAGACACGGTCCAGCTTCAATTCGTCGATGGGAAGATCTTTGAGCGTATTCAAAGAGGAATACCCGCTTCCGAAATCGTCCATGGCGACCGAGAGACCGCGGCGACGCACCTCCAGCAGAACAGTGCGCATCCGATCGGGATCGGTCATGGCAGAGCGCTCGGTCACTTCCAGAACCAGCAGGCGAGGGGGAATCTGCCATTTTTCCAAAATTGCACACAGACGGTCCATATAATGATCTTCGTACAGCATCTGCCGGCACTGATTGATGGAGACGGGCACGACAGGATAACCGGCTTCCAACCATTGGTGCAGCGCCCGGCAGACCTGCTCCACCATATAAAAATCCAGTTCCACGCAAAAACCGTTGCGCTCGAAAATCGGAATGAATTGGTCCGGGAAAAAGCGGACCTTACCGTTTTGCATCCAGCGGACCAGCGCTTCTGCGCCGTCGATACGACCGGTCTGAGGATCGATCTTTGGCTGCAGGAACAGTGAAAATTGCTGTTCGGCCAGTGCCTGCTCCATATTTCCCTCAATCTCGGCCCGCAGGATTTCCGGTTCGTAAATGTGCGGGTCAAAAAAGAGAATCTCGTCCTGAAGCTGTCCCTGGGAGGTTTCCGCCGTCATGGCGGCTTCCGTGATCGCGCGTTCCAGATCGGTCTGCTCTCTGGTTACAAAACGGACCCCAACGGAGCAGGCAATCTGGAAGTTCTGGCGCTCTGAAACGCGGAACAAGCGGATTTGCTTCAAAACGGGTTCCAGCAGAGCCTGCACGCCTTCAGGGGTATCTGCGTCCAGCAGGAGAAGAAACCGTTCCCTTCTTCCCATACAATACATGCTGTGCGGACGAAGATGATCATCAAACGCACCTTTGATGTGGCACAGAAGATCGTTGAACCGTTCCAGTCCGTAAAGGTTTTTCAAGGAAGCGGTGTTGTTGACCTCCAGCACGGCCAAAGCCTGCGGCCGGTCTGTCAGACGCTGCGGAAGCTCTGCTAAAAAGCGCACACGGTTGTATGCGCCGGTCACAGAATCAAAATAGGCAAGCCGGTACATGGTCCGGTTGTTCTGCCGCACAATGCGATAAATATAGAAGGAGAGCACAAGCAGCGCAGCGAAAATGGCCAGGAAAGTGATGCGCTGAAAGCTGAACCAGTGGCTGATATCACTGACCAGCTCTGCCTGTGGAACTGCGCAGAGAACATGCCAGTCATGAATATTCAGCGGCAAAATGGAGATCTGGTAACAGACCCCGTTGTAATCCAGAGTAAAAGAAACGGCTTGTTCGGCGCTGAGCGCATCGGCCAGAAGCTGACGGGACTCGCTGGTCACGCCTTCCCGCTCCAAAAGGCTGCACGCGCGCTGCGCGTCAGATTCGGTTTGGTCATATACCACAAAGCGGCCTTCGCTGTTCATGACGTACACATGGACGGCGGAATCGTTCATAAGGCGGGTGTCCAGCAGTGAAAGAAGGTCTTCGGTTCGGTTGCTGCCGGTCAGGACCCCGATGACAACTCCATCCTGGGTGCCTGTGTCGTAAATCGGCACCGCATACCGGTTGACATAGCACTGAAAATCCTCATCCCAGAAAGAAGCCGAGACCGTCGCGGTTCCGCTCATGGCCGCCTGAATGTTGACATCTCCCGTCAGGTCCTGCGCAAGCTCACGATTGCCGTCCAACTGAACAAAATTTCCGGAGTAGGACAGGTCAACAACGCCCATGCGCAGAAATTCGTTTTGCGAGTTTACGACGTCCAGACGGGCGAGAAAAGACGAATCGTGCAGAAGCGCCTGCGAATCGATGTGACCGTTGGACTCATAGCCGATGGAAGAAGCAAGTGCGATCAGTGTCTGCAAATTTCCGTCAATCTCGCTGGTCAGAGCATTGCAGGCAGACTCCGCGGTCACTTCCAGAGAGCGGGAAGCCTCTTCCTGCTGTACTTTGTTTCCGTTGGATGAAAAGACGACCAGAGAGAGGCAAAGACTGATGCAGACAAGAGAAATCAGCAGAAACGCGCCTGTCCGCTGCTGTCTGTTTCGTTGATTCAAACCGGATTCCTCCCATGCAAAAGTTTGAGGGTGCCCTTTTCAGTATAAACCAAATTCTTTTTTGAAGAAAGAATTTTTAGGTGGTTTTGAGGTTGGTTGTGCTAAACTCTCATCATACCCGAAAGGAGCCGATGAAAAATGACATGGAAAAGACGGCTGGCCGCGCTTACGCTGGCGGTTACAATGCTGTTTACGGCCTGCGGCGCGCAGCAGGAGACTCAAACGCAGGCCCAAGGACGTTTTGTGGAAACACAGATCACGCCGCCGGACGAACCGCTTTCTGCGTACGCGGAACTATTGAAAACGCCGGACGGCATCGTGATCATCGATTGGCTGCAGCCGACTCCCGTGCGCTGGGACTCCAGCGACTTGGGAGAGACCTGGCGCAAGAGTGAACTGTCCTGGTATGACGCGCAAAGCATGGATACATTGAAAATCGCTGCGCTGTGGGATGGAAGCCTGCTGGCTGTGAAAAGCACGATCACCGCATCGGATGATGCGTTTGCCTGGCGCATCCAGACAGACGGTACGGTTACGCCGCTGGCACTGGAAGCACTGAAAGCGGAAACGGTGGATGGCAAAAGCGTTTCAACGTCAAGCATACAGCCCATCGGAACAGACCGTTTCGCGGTTTTTGGAAGCCGGTTCACCATGCAGAACGGCGTTTACAGTTCCGACCGAAATACCGGCCTTTTTCTATATGACGCAAAAGGAACTCTGATTCGTGAAATCACTTGTCAGTCCGCGATGATGACATCCAACAAAACCCATTTGTTCTGCATGGACGACAACGGTGTTTGCACGGTTTACGATGAGGATGGCAACATTGTCTCCTCGCTGGGCGGCACCTATGAAAACCTGCTGGAGACAGAAATCGGCGCATTTCTGGCAGATGAGAACGACACATTGTATCTGTGTTCCGGTCAGGGCGTGAAGCGGCTGAACCCGGGCGGAAGTTTGCAGGAATTGGTGATGAACGGTGAAAAGTACTCCTACGGGATGCCCACCAGCTATTTTGCCGGCGGTATTCTGATGGATGAAAATTGCCTGGTGTTCGCTGTGCAGGAAAACAGCGAGCATTTGAGTGTGTATCGGTATGACTGGGATGCGCAGGCGCCGACTGTGAGCGGAAAAACGCTGCGCGTTTGGTCGTTGGACGATTCGGACCTGCTGCGCGTTGCCGTAAACCGGATGCGCATCGCTTATCCGGATGTGGATGTCCAGCTGGAAATCGCCCGTGCAGACCAGACATCCGGAACGCTGGAAGACATTGTGCGTACATTGAATACACAAATCGCGGCAGGAAGCGGCCCGGATGTGCTGATTCTGGACAAGCTTTCGGCTCAGAGCTTTGCGGAAAACGGACTGTTGGCGGATTTGACCGAGGTTGTGGATGCAGATGCGCTTTATCCTGCATTTCTTCAGCCGTTCCAGACGGAAAAAGGAATCTTTTTGCTGCCGGCACAGTTCCGTGTGGAACTGCTGGCAGGCAGTGCCGAAGAGGTATCGGCGGTTGATTCGCTTCAGAGTCTGTCCGACCTGGTGGCGCAGGGGCCCGGCATGACGCTCAGCGACAGCAACGCAGAGGAAACAATTCCGCCGGAGCAGCGGCCGGTGCTCTATTATACAGACTTTGACAACTTGTTCAACGTCTATTGGAATGTGTGTGCTCCTGCGCTGATTACAGAGGATGGCGTGGAGCAGGGCGCACTGAAAGACTTTTTGGAACAGATTCGAACGATCGCCAATCACTACGGGCTGGAGAGCGCGGACGGCTGGGAAAAATCAGAATACGCGATCGGTTTCGGAAACAATCAGATGATGTTTGTTCTGCCCAGCTCGGTCTCCAACTATAAAGTGGATCGGACCAGGATGGCGGCAGATGAATTTGAAAATCTGTCACTTCTGGAACTTCTGGCGCGCGACAGCAGCACAGGGGATCTCTCGTCGGACCGCGCGTCCAAGCTGCTGCCCGGATTTTGCGAGGGCGCCTGGACACCGCAGCTCCTGACCGGCATCAGTGCGGGCGCCCAAGAGCCGGAACTGGCGCAGGCATTTGTTGCACTGCTGTTCAGTGAACAGGTACAGGGGCAGGAGGTTCCCGGCGGAATGCCCACAACAAAGGCCGGAATTGCAGCACAGCAGAGTGCCGCGCGGACTCAGTATGAACAGAACGGCCTGTCCGGAGAAATGTATCCGATTGACGATTTGATCGGGCAGTTGAAAACGCCGGTGATGACCGGGGAGAACGAACGGATGCTGGTGCGCGATGCCGCATTGGAATACGCACAGGGAAAACAGAGCTTGGAACAAACGGTCCAGCGCGTCACACAGGGCCTGCAGCTGATGCTGGAGGAGCGAAGCTGATTCAAGACTTTTTTAAGAAAGAGCCGGTACAATGATCGTTGCAGAGAGGGGGCGGTACGGTGCGCTGGAAAAAAGAAAAAGGCAAAAAGGGCGAGGCCGCTGCCGCCGCCCTTTTTCTTGCACCGAGCCTGGCGGGTCTGACGGTTTTTCTGTTTGTGCCTTTCGCGCAGACTGTTTACCGCAGCTTTACCGATGCGCTGGGCCAACACAGTGTGGGATGGTCCAACTACCGTTCCGTGCTGAAAAACAGCGCTTTTTTGCTGGCGGCTTCCAACACTGCAAAATTTTTAGCTGTCTGTGTGCCCTGCCTTTTGGCAGTCAGCCTGTTTTTGGCGCTGTGTGTGCGCGCGCTGCGCCCGGGCGGAAAATATCTTAAAACAACGTTTTTGCTGCCAATGGCGCTTCCCGTGGCCAGCATTGTGGTTTTATGGAAAGCGCTGTTTTCGCAAAACGGAATTCTGAATGGCCTTTTAGCGGCAGCAGGCGCAGAGCCGGTAGATTTTATGGGCACCGATGCGGCGTTTTGGGTCCTGATTCTGACTTATCTTTGGAAAAACAGTGGTTATGACATGATCCTTTGGCTGGCGGGACTGGACGGGATCCCGGACAGCTTGTATGAAGCCGCTCAGGTGGATGGCGCGGGAAAGGGGCAGATGTTTGTCCGCATCACATTGCCCCAGCTTCTTCCCACACTGGGGTTGGTGGCTGTTTTGAGCCTTTTGAACATGTTCAAGGTGTTCCGGGAAGCGTACCTGGTAGCAGGCAGTTATCCGCATGAAAGCATTTATCTTTTGCAGCATTTGTTCAATAACTGGTTCCTTGCCATGGACCTGGGACGTTTGTCCGCTGCGGCGATTTTGGTGGCGCTGGCGCTGCTGGTCATTGTATTGCCGTTGCAATCCGTTTTGCGGGGAGAGGATGGCGCATGAAACGAAACCGTGTTTATCTTGCCGTGCTGCTGTGCCTGCCTGCGCTGGCAGTTTGGGGCGTTTTGTGGTTTATGGGGACAGGTGCCCTGATGGGACACAGAGAAGTGGCCGATTGCCTTGGGCCGGCCTTCAACAGTGGCGCCCAGTCGTTTGCACAGTGGCCGCTTCTTCCGGACGCGCCTACCCTGGAACCGCTGGTGCGGCTCTTGCTGGACTCACCCGAGTTTTTTGTGCTGTTTTGGAACACCTGTTTCCAGGTGTTTGCGCAGCTGGCAGGCCAGCTGCTGGTTGGCGCACCGGCCGCCTGGGCATTTTCAAGGCTGCGCTTTCCTGGCCGTCGTTTTTTGTTTGGTGTGTATATCGTTTTGATGCTGCTTCCGTTTCAGGTGACGATGGTGCCGCACTATCTGGTGCTGGATTGGCTGGGACTGATCGATACACCATGGTCGATTATCTGGCCAGGCGTGTTTTCTACTTTCCCGGTGTTTATTATGGCCAAAGGATTTGACGCAGTTCCGCGCAGCATGCTGGAAGCTGCATCGCTGGACGGCGCCGGGTATGGGCGGACATTTTTTTACATAGGACTTCCGCTTGGAATGCCTGGTATCCTGTCCGCGCTGGTTTTGGGGTTTCTGGAAGGTTGGAACGCTGTGGAGCAGCCGATGACTTTTTTGAAAAATCCTTCCAACTGGCCGCTGTCCCTGTATCTTCCGCAAGTGGCGGAAAGCGAGCTGAGTCTGGCCATGGTTTCCGGTCTGATTGCGCTGACGCCGGCGGTGCTGATTTTTCTGTTCGGCCAGAAATACCTGGAACTTGGAATTCAGGCGAGCGGCCTCAAGGAGTGAAAAAGATGAAAAAAAGATGGAAGCAACTGCGTGAAAAATACTGGCCGGTTCGCATTTATGATCAGGGGCAAAAAAAGGCGTTCGGAAATTTGCTTCGCTTTTTTGCACTGATGTTGGTACTGACGCTGGTGGCTCGCGGAACGGCCAATGCCGCGGTCCCGCAGGTACAGACGTCAGCACCCGGAAAGGGGACGATCACACAGGAAGTCACCGTACAGGGAATGATCTCAGCGGCAGGTTCCTGCGTTGTGGAATGCCCGCAGGGACTGACCGTTCAAACCCTGCTTTGCAAGGAAGGGCAGGCAGTAGAGGAAGGACAGGCTTTGGTGCAGCTTGATTTGGATGAGGTTACCTTGGCGCTGGATCGTGCAAAAGCCGAATTGCAGAAACTGCAGACGCAGGTTTCACAGTTGGAGCAAGGAGAAGAATTGGATGATTCTGCTGTGGCCAATGCACAGCAGCAGCTGAACTGGGCCTATGAGGATCAGGAAAAGGCGAGGCAGACACTGGAAGCGCTGCAGGCGGCGCAAGAGCCGGACGAACAAGCCATCGAGCAGGCGCGGCAAGCCTACGAAAGCGCCGTGCGTGCTTCACAGACCGCGGAAAATGCCCGAAACAGCGCGCTGGAAGACTATGAAAAACAGAAACAGCAAAACGAAAAAAACGCCCTCACCAATCAGGCGGACGCGGCGGTGCTGAGAGTGGATATCGAGGAAAAGCAAACCGAGATTTACGCGCTGAAACAGCTGGCTGAAACGAACGGCCAAATCACGGCACCGCTTGCAGGCACGCTGACAGCCTGGAAACTGACAGAAGGAACCACGTCGGGAACACAGGCCTGCACGCTGGCGGACGCAGCACAGGGGTATGAACTGGAATTTACCCTCAGTGAAACAGATGCCGAACATGCGCAGCTTGGCGCACAGGTGCAAGTTGTGCAGAAAAATCAGACGCAGACCGCAGCCGTCACCGCCGTGGGTGCACCTCGGGAAGACGGCTCACTGACCTTGACGGCCCGGTTGGAAGGCGGCGATTGGAAACAGGGGGCCGCCACGGGAACGATGACGCTTTCGCGGACGGATTACGATTTGTGCGTCCCGGCAGGCGCGGTCCATTCGGACAACCGGGGCACCTTTGTCTATGTGCTGGAGGAGAGAGAAACGGTGCTTGGAACGCAGAACGTACTTCTGCGCGTCCCGGTGGAAGTGCTGGAGAACGGTCGTACACAGACGGCGATTTCCAGCGCGATTCTGACCGCGTTTGATCAGGTGGTGGCATCCAGCACAAAACCATTGTCCGAGGGTGCAAGAGTGCGGGTGGATGCCTCATGAAAAAGAAAAAGTTTTTCGCCGCTGTGCTTTGCGCGCTGCTTCTGGCTGTGAGCTTCTCTGCGGCGGAACAAATAAAAAGTTGCTATCCGGCTCTGGGCCTGCGATGGAAAGAGCCCTTGAGCCAGACGCAGGCAGAGGCTTTGCGCACTGCGGCCGGAGAGCAGGAGGATGCCCCGTTGTATCCCACTTTCTGGCGTGAAGAACAGGGGCAGGCACACACGGAACTGCACCAAGCGGATGAGGTGACAGCGATCCGCTTTAACGGAGAAGGGTCACTGTGTTATCCGGCCCGTTTTATATCCGGTGGTTACCCCGGCAGCGAAGATACGTCGGGATGTGCGATCTCCACAGCGCTGGCCTGGCAGCTGTTCGGTTCCAACGATGTTGTGGGACAGTCTCTGGAGTGGGAGGGCATCAGTCTGACGGTGCGGGGCGTTTTTGAAGAAAATGAGCGGGTGCTTTTGCGAGGTTGTTCGCTGGCGGATACGTTTTCCGCTGTAGAGCTAAGCGGTTCTTTTGAGGACGACCGGAAAGCACAGGCACAGGAGCTGATCCGACAGGCCGGCCTCCCTTTGCCGGACAGTATGGTGTACGGGCAAAGCATGGGAACAGCAGCAACCGGTTTGTGCTTTCTTCCGCTGCTGCTTGCCGGAGTGCTTTTGATATCGGAATGCGTGCGCCGGATGCGGAATTTGCCGCCTGTACACAGGCAGGTGCTTTTGTTCGGGATTGGAACAGGTCTGGCGTTGTGCCTGCCTTTTCTGCTGGAACAGTTGCCGGGATGGATGATTCCGGCGCAGTGGAGTGATTTTTCTTTCTGGCCGCAGCTGGGGGAGACGCTGCTTGCGTGCCTGAACGAGTGGTTTGCCGTTTTTCCTTGCCGAAAGGATGTTCTGGCCAAACAGGCGCTGACCATTTTGGCTGTCTGCAGCGCCGCAGCCAGCATGCTCACGGTGGAATTATACAACAGGACCCGCGCCTGAAAGACGCGGGTCCTGTTTATTGATTCAGGGGCCGGAACGTACCATTTCTTCCCGTCGGCGCAAAATCAGGCCGATGTTGCGGCGAAATACAAATAGAGAAACAGCGGGGCTGATCAGGTCGGAAATCGGCTCTGCGAAGAAGATGTACTGCGGTGCCAAAAACAGCGGCAAAATGAACAAAGCTGCAAAATAGACCAGCTTTCGGAAAAAGGAGAGGGGAAGGGAAAGACGCACCTGACCGATGGCGGTCAACGAGTCAACAAGTTCGTACTGCAAACCCAGAGGAAGAATGGCCAGCGTGCAGATTTTGATGGAACGGTAAGACAGCTCTGCCAGGGACGGATCCTGGGTGAACAGACGTACGAACAAGGGACCCGCAAGGCGCGCAAGCACAAACAGAACGCCGGTATAGCCCACGCACATCCAGGCGATGCGCCGCACCGCCTGACGAACGCGCTGGGTATTGCAGGCGCCGTAGTTGAACCCAAGAATGGTTTGTGTTCCGCCGCTGATTCCGCCCAGCGGCATGGTTACCACCAGCATGAAGCTTTGCACAATGGTTGCGGTGGTCACCAGCATGTCGCCCTGTTCCGCTCCGCCGTAATGCTGCAGCACCGCGTTCATGGCAATGATCATTACGTTGTCGATGGCGATGATGATAAACGGCGTAAAGCCAACTTTTAAAACCTGGCGCATAATGGAAAAGCGATATCCGCCGAACCGGATGCGCACGGGAACTCTTTTGGAAAAAAGAAAGGCCAGCACAAAAATGCAGCTGCCCAGCTGCGACAGCACGGTGGCCAGGGCGCCGCCCTGCACGCCCATGTTCAAACCAAAGATAAACAGGGGGTCCAGCGCAATGTTCAGAACAGCGCCCAGCATGACGCTGATCATTCCGATTTTGGCAAAGCCCTGACAGATAATGAACTGGTTCATGCCGGTGGAGAGAAGCGCGAACGGCGTTCCCAGAAGATATGTTGTAAAATAGGCGATGGCATAGGGATAGGTCGTTTGACTTGCGCCGAACATCATCAGCATCTGCCCTCGAAAGGGAAAAATTACCGCCACAAGCACAGCGGACAGTACACAAAGCATGAGAAAGCAGTTGGCAAGAATTCTTTCCGCGTAGCGCATGTTCTTTTCCCCCATGCTGATGCTCATGAGGGGAGAGCCGCCGATGCCGACCAGAAAGGCCACGCTGCCCACCAGCGTTACAACAGGACCGCACACCCCGACGCCTGCCAGCGCAATGTCTCCCACCTTCGGAATATTGCCGATGTAAATGCGGTCTACAATGCTGTACAGCACGCTTACAAACTGAGCCAGCATACTGGGAATTGCGATGCGCCAGACAAGACGGCCGATATCGTCCCGCCCCAGATCGTTTTCCATTTTCAAGATAACTTCTGCTCCTTCCCGGAAAACGCCCCGTGACAGGTGCACGGGGCGCTCAACAAATGTTCCATCCGGGATTATACAATGAAGCCTATGCCTTGGCAAGTCCGCTCAGGCAAAAATGTTTCGCATTCCGGCCCGCTCGGTGCGCGTGGTGATCACATCGGTGTCCAGCGAAATCAGTTTTCGCTGTTCCAGATGTTCCAGCAGGACGGAACCGGAGAAGGTGTACTTCTTATCTGCTCCGCCCGGCCGGAACGTCTGCTGGTTGACCCAGGTGATGGCTTCTCCGGTGGCCAGCGAGCGGGGCAGCGTGAGCAGATTTTCTCCTCTGCACATGCGGACGGCGTTGAACCCGGCAAGAACACCGGTCACCACTGCTTCCGTATGTCCCACCAGCGGTCCGGCTTTTTCACCGGCACAAAGCAGATTTTCGGTTCCGCGCACGCGCAGTGCATCGTCGCGCGGGGCCATGGCGGTAAAACGCACCGAATTCCCTTTGCCGCCCGCATAGGGATCTTCGTATCGCGCAAAGGCAAAGCCGGGAATCTGGTGAAGTTTTTCCAGCGGAAAGAACGGTGTCATCATCTTGGCGTGGCCGGTATCCAGCAAAACAATGTTTTCCATGTATGCGGCATGTGCATACTGCTGGCACGCTTTCTGGTTCAAATGATCTTCGCGCAGCTCCGGCGGGATGGGAACAAGGGCCACGCCGTCTTGTTCCAACTGCTTTTGCAGCGACTCGGAAAGAGATCCTTTCATCAGTTTGCAGGACCCGCTGAACGCCCCGGCGCTGTCGCCGCGGTGAGCGCGGTATTCCGCTACGCCGGCCAGAGCCGATAAACTGAGGCGCCCGCCGAAGGCCGGGCAGCGCAGAACGCACATGGCACAGCCGTTTCCGTATTTGGTGCAATTGACCGTGGGCCCTGCCGTGCCCGTGGCATCGATGAAAGCATCTGCGGCGTAGCGCTGTCCGGCAGGGGTTTTTACAGCCAGGATCCGCGCTCCGGACAAAATCGCACTGACGATTCTGGCCTGAAAATGCAGTTCCACACCGGCGTTTTTCAGCAGAGAATAAACCGCCGCAGGCACTTTGGCAATATCGTAGAGGCTGGCGTGCATTTGTCCCGGAAAACAGACATTGCGGTGCCGGGCGTTTTCGTCCATCAGGCGAAACAGCTCGCCGCCGCCCATGGCAAGCATCTCTTCAGCGGCGGTATAGCGGCCGTTGTTGCGGAAAATGCCGCCGGCCAGTCCGGTGCCCAGCAGCATATCGGTGCGCTCGAACAGACTGACGTGTGCGCCGGCTTTGGCCGCCTGATACGCGGCCGCACATCCGGCCCATCCACCGCCTACAACAATGATATCCATGCGTGATTCAGCTCCTTTTGTGTTATTGTATGCAGGCAAAGGGCCGGTCTTGCGTGAATACAAAAAATCAAAAGTGTATTTACACAACCACGGCACATCCTGTATGATAGAAGAACAAAACAAAGGAGAGTGCGAATGTTCAACGAGATACTGGGAAAAGTCAATGACTTTATGTACACCTATGTGCTGATTTTTCTGCTGGTGGGGGCAGGCGTTTATTTTACGGTGCGCACCGGATTTGTGCAGCTGCGCCGCATTGCCGATGTGCCGGCCATTCTAAAAGAAAAGGCGCAGGGGGAAAACGGGCAAAAACGGGTTTCTTCTTTTCAGGCCCTGATGATCTCCACCGCTTCCCGCGTGGGCACGGGCAACATTGCGGGCATTGCCACGGCGCTCGCTGCGGGCGGTCCGGGCGCCGTATTTTGGATGTGGCTGATGGCAGTGATCGGCGGAGCTTCTGCGTTTGTGGAGTCCACTCTGGCGCAGATTTATAAGGTGCGCGACGGTGCGTCTTACCGGGGCGGCCCCTCTTACTACATTGAACAGGCCCTGCACAGCCGCAAGTGGGGCATTGTGTTTTCGCTGGCGTTGATCGCCTGCTTTGCCTATGGCTTCAACGGGCTGCAGTCCTACAACATTTCATCTGCGCTACCCTATTATATTCCGGATTATTCTCAAACCATCTGGCCGGTGGTCGTGGGCGCAGTGCTGGCGGTTTTAACGGCGCTGGTGATTTTCGGCGGCGTTCACCGCATTGGCTTCATCACCTCCGTCATCGTGCCGGTGATGGCTTTTGGATACATTGGCATGGGACTGTACATGGCAGTGCGCAATTACAGCCAGCTGCCCGCCGTGTTTGCGCTGATTTTTCAGCGTGCATTTGACGTACAGGCTATTGCGGGCGGCTTTGCGGGCAGCGCCGTGGTACTGGGTATCAAGCGCGGGTTGTTTTCCAACGAAGCCGGCATGGGTTCTGCGCCCAATGCATCTGCATCGGCGCATGTGTCGCACCCGGTCAAGCAGGGGCTGGTGCAGGTTTTGAGCGTCTTTATCGACACGCTGGTCATTTGTTCCACCACGGCCATCACACTGCTTGTTTCCGGTGTGGAGGGGCAGGCCGGTGTCATGGACGGAATTCCCTTTGTGCAGGCGGCTGTCAAAACGGGAATGGGAGAATGGGGCATTCATTTCATCACAGTGGCCATTTTCTTTTTCGCTTTTTCCAGCCTGGTGGGAAATTATTATTATGCGGAATCGAACATTCGCTTTATCCGTGACTCCAAAGTCTTGCTGAACGTATTTCGGTGCACCTGCCTTGTGGCCATCTTCCTGGGGGCTCAGGCGGATTTTTCCACGGTTTGGAACCTGGCGGATATCCTGATGGGCTGCATGGCCATTATCAACATTGTGGCAATCCTTCTTCTGGGGCCCATCGCATTTCGTGCGCTGCAGAATTATGAAAAGCAGCGTGCAAGCGGGGAAGACCCGGTGTTTTATGCCGAGGATATCGGCGTGGAAAACGCGGACTGCTGGCATCGTCCGTGAGACCAGAAAAAGAAAAGCGCGCGGCCTTAAAAAGGCCGC
>NZ_JBBMFA010000103.1:0-33690 GCF_040096265.1 Ruthenibacterium intestinale | reverse complement strand
AGGATGCCTCCATTGCTGGCTGACTTCTCTCATGCCAGGGCCTGCAAACCATTTTGCGAAAAATACTTGACACTACCCGGCGGCGAAAAGCAGCGTATTTCCATCGCCCGCGCCATCTTGAAAAATGCCAATATTGTCATTCTTGACGAGGCAACCGCAAGCATTGACCCCGAAAACGAACACCTGATTCAGCAGGCCATCAGCGAGTTGACCATTGGAAAAACGGTTATCGTCATCGCCCACCGCCTGGCTACAATTGAACACGCCGATCAGATTTTAGTGATAGATAAGGGGCAGGTAGTTCAGAAAGGGACGCACCGGCAGCTTATCCAGCAGGACGGTCTTTATCGCCGTTTTATTACAATCCGTGAGCAGGCAGAGGGTTGGTGTATGATTTAACGGCTTGCCTAAACGCCGTTCTTTACTTTTTCCATTGTTCGCTCTATACTTTTTCGTAACGTATTCTGAATTCAAAAGAGGAGGGCTTTTGCATGATGAGAACCGTTGCTTCCATCATAATTATGGTGGTGGCCAGCATTGCAGGAATGTTTTTTGGGGCAGCGATGAACAATGCTATTGGCGGGATGATTCTATTTGCAGTGATTTCAGGCATAGCCTGTATTATCCATAGTTTGAACAAGTGAAACATCTGATCCATCGCGCTTGTGCCGTCACGCAAAACACGTGACGGCATCTATATTGCTTACGGTTTTCCCGAAGTAAATACAACAAAATATTCAAATGCTCGCTGCATTTTAGACATACGAAGTTTGGCATCAGGAGGGCAATGCGGTGTGAAAATTAGATCGTGTTTTCCAAACAGGTTTACTTGACAAATTTATCCTTGCGATATATAATCACATCAATTGATGCTGTTGCGTTCGGGTGCCCCTCTATGGGGGCAGAACAGCTTGAGGAAAGCGAATTCGAGCCGATGTTCTCTGATTGTGAAGGGGAGATTCGCGGAAAGAATATCGCTCTGTTTGGTTCCTACGGTTGGGGCGACGGCGAATGGATGCGCAACTGGGAGTCTCGATGCAACGAAGATGGAGCCAATCTGGTGTGCGACAGCGTGATTTGCAATGAAACTCCGGATGATGATGCGCTGTCAGCGTGCCGCGAACTGGGGGCATCCCTTATCTGAGTTTCTTTTACTGCTTCATTCTATCGAATGGTGCCGGTAAGTTTTATTAAATTCATAAATCTACCATGATCTGTTTCAATCATCAATTTTTCCCAAAGATTGCTTCACGTGTTGCTGAATTGCAGAAAAGGATGCCGCGCTGATTACATGTTCGATTCTACACGCATCTTCCGTTGCTGTTTTTTCATCCACGCCCAAGCGCATCAGCATCTCGGAAAGAACGGTATGACGCGTGTACATGGTTTGAGCAATCTCCATACCGCTTTCCGTCAATGTGATCGCACCGTCAGAATCTACCAGAACGTAGCCGTTTTTTTTCAGGATGGACATAGCCCGGCTGACACTGGGTTTAGAATATCCCAAATGCTCCCCGACATCAATGGCACGCACATAGCTTTTTGTCTGGGAAAGGATATAAATCGTTTCCAGATACATCTGGCCAGATTCATGAATCGACATGGCTACCTCCACACTATACTAATTTAATTTTCTTATTATATCACAGTTAGTGGTATAGTTTCAAATTGATTAACGATTTTTGATGATCGATATTTGTTTCTCTATTTGGGCTTGACAACAAACGAGAGATGGTGTATTATTTTGACGCTACGGTTAGAGCTTGCTAACCGTTTTTTACGGCCTGACGGTTGTTTTATGCTAACTGATATATTTATGACGGGTGAACATGATGACTTTGAAAGATGCCTTGGAAGGAAAAGAATATCTTGTCCAGAAAATTGATACGGATGACGAGGAATTGAATGCCTTTTTGTTTTCTCTTGGGTGCTATGCAGGAGAGCCGATCACCGTGGTTTCTCACTTGAAAGGTGGTTGCGTCGTTTCCATTAAAGACGGTCGCTACAATATCGATAATCAGCTGGCTGAGGCAATTCTAATTTGATTTTGCCTCGCCTTGCATAAAAAGATAAAGGTTTACTGCACACATCGGTTAGCGTAAGGCAACCGCGGTGTGTTGTAATAAAACAGCGAAAACAGAATAGAGGAGGAACTTACCATGCGTATTGCCTTGACCGGCAACCCGAACTCCGGCAAGACCACCATGTACAACGCTCTGACTGGGCGAAATGAAAAGGTGGGCAACTGGGCTGGTGTTACGGTAGAAAAGAAGGAACATCCCATCAAGAAAGCGTATTTCAGCGGTACCGAAGAACTGATTGCGGTGGATCTGCCCGGTGCCTACTCCATGTCGCCCTTTACTTCTGAAGAGAGTATTACCAGTTCTTATGTGCGGAACGAGCATCCGGATGTTATTATCAATATTGTGGATGCCACGAACTTGAGCCGCAGCCTGTTTTTCACGACTCAGCTGCTGGAGCTGGGCATTCCGGTTGTAGTCGCGCTGAACAAGAGCGATATCAACGTCAAGAAGCAGACTAAGATTGATACGGCAGCCCTCTCTGCAAAGCTGGGATGTCCAGTGCTGGAAACCGTGTCCACAGCCGCCGAGGGATTGAAGGCGGTGGTAGAGGCTGCAGCGGCTCTCAACGGCAAGGGCCAGAAAGCTCCATACAGCCAGGGTAATATCGACCTGACCGATAAGAAGGTCGTGGAAGAAGCAGACCGCAAGCGCTTCACCTTTGTCAACCAGCTGGTCTCGCAAGTGGAAAAGCGGAAGGTACTTACCCGCGAGAAGGGAACCGGGGATGCCATCGACGCTGTCCTCACCAATAAGTTTGCCGGTATTCCCATCTTTGCTGCGGTCATGTTCCTGGTGTTTCAGATTTCTCAGGTCTGGGTGGGGCCGTTTATTGCAGACACCCTGGTGGCCTGGATCGAGACCTTCCAGGGCTTTGTGGCGGACAGCTTGGCCGATGCCAACCCGCTGCTGACCGCTCTATTGGCCGACGGCATCATTGGCGGTGTGGGCGCTGTCGTGGGCTTCCTGCCTCTGGTTATGATCATGTATTTCCTGATCGCGCTGCTGGAGGACTGCGGCTATATGTCCCGCGTTTCGGTGGTTCTGGATCCCATCTTCAAAAAGGTAGGTCTTTCCGGCAAATCGGTCATTCCCTTTGTTATCGGCACTGGTTGTGCGATCCCCGGCGTTATGGCTAGCCGTACCATCCGCAACGAGCGTGAGCGTCGTGCTACCGCTATGCTGACTCCTTTCATGCCCTGCGGCGCAAAGATCCCCGTGATCGCCCTTTTTGCCGGCGCATTCTTTGATGATGCGGGCTGGGTGAGTTTTACCATGTACTTCACCGGTATCGTTCTGATTTTCCTGGGCGCTCTGCTGGTCAACAAAATTGCCGGTTACAAGAACCGCAAGTCTTTCTTCATCATCGAACTGCCCGAGTATAAAGTTCCCTCTCTGCTCTTTGCCCTGAAAGCTATGTGTGCCCGGGGCTGGGCCTATATCGTAAAGGCCGCCACCATCATTCTGCTGTGCAACACCGCTGTGCAGATCATGCAGACCTTCAACTGGAGTTTTGCTGTGGCCGAAACTGCCGATAGCTCCATTTTGGCCTCCATTG
Source organism: Ruthenibacterium intestinale (assembly GCF_040096265.1). Lineage (NCBI taxonomy): Bacteria > Bacillati > Bacillota > Clostridia > Eubacteriales > Oscillospiraceae > Ruthenibacterium > Ruthenibacterium intestinale. Next base: position 30,051 of record NZ_JBBMFA010000103.1, on the reverse strand, counting down.
CCCATCCCTTTGCCTATCTGCTGATTCCCATTGTTGGCGTCCTCAGCTGGCAGCTGGCCGCCGCCGCTGTCACCGGCTTCATCGCCAAGGAAAACGTGGTGGGTACTCTGGCTGTCTGCTTTGTGGGTCTTGAGAACCTCATTGACACCGATGCGCTGGAAATGATGGAAGGCGCCGGCGCTGAGGTGGCAGGTGTCATCGCCATTACCAAGGTGGCTGCTCTGGCCTATCTGATGTTTAACCTCTATACTCCTCCGTGCTTTGCTGCCATCGGTGCTATGAACAGCGAGATGAAGAGTGCCAAGTGGCTGTGGGCTGGAATTGGTCTCCAGATGGGCACTGGTTATACAGTCGGCTATCTGGTCTATCAGATCGGAACCCTGGTTACCACCGGCTCGGTTGGCGCGGGTTTTGTTCCCGGTCTGATTGCAGTGGGTGCTTTTGTTGCTGTGCTGGTTTACCTGTGCCTGAAAGCGGATAAAGATCTGAAGCGCGAGTACGCGCTGAGCGGGGCGAATGCGTAATGATTGACTACATTGTGATTGCCATTATTTTGGCGATTGTGGCTGCTGCTGCTTTCTATGTATATAAAGCAAAAAAAAGTGGCAAGAAATGCATCGGGTGTCCCGATGGTTGCTCTGGATGCAATGCCAAAAAAGGTGACGCCCACTGTAGTTGCAGCGAACACAAGCATAAATAGTACAAGCAAATATAACTGCGGTTCTCCCAATAGGAGAGCCGCAGTTTTTTGGAAATTGTACAATGCCTAGTGCTTCTGAGCGGGCATAACTGGGCAAAAAATACATAATTGCATATTGACAGTAATCGGTGCGACTGATACTATATAAATGGTTAGATTACGCTAACCGCTTGCTTTTTGCTTCGCTGTTAGCGTTTGCTAACCTTTCGGGCTTGAGACGAATCTTGCTGCTTTTATTAAAGGGCTGAAGGATGGGATGTCTTTGTGAAAACCAAACGCATCACAGAAGACTATGTGAAAATGATTTACCAACTGTCACAAAAGGGAGAGGTTCGCTGTTGTCGATTAGCTGAGCGGCTATCTGTGTCCCGCCCCACGGTATCGGTGTCGATCAAGGCTCTTTCGGAAGAGGGCCTTGTATATCAAGATGATATTAAAAATATTCACTTGACTGAGCAGGGATTAAAACTGGCACGGGAAGTGGAAGCCAGGCATCGGGTGTTATATGAATTACTGATAACGCTTGGGGTTGATGAGAGAATTGCTTCAATAGATGCTTGCAAAATGGAACATGCACTGGGAGAAGAAAGTTTTCAGGCTCTGCAATCACTGCTTAGCAATCCAAAGTAAGTAGCGGGGAACTTTACACTTGTTTGGGAATGAGGGCTGGATGTGCTGATAGAGTGGTTAAAGAATGAAATCCTGACAAAAGCAACATGGCACAATGATATACCCGGAATTTGCATCTGCCAGTTTGAATGGATAGGGCCGGTCAATGAGGCTGTGAATCCATTCCCTACGGAGCAGACGTCGCAACTGATTGAAATGTTTTTTTGCGTTGAAGGTGAAATCATTGCACAGCGAGGGGATACCGATCAATGTCGAGTGACAAAAGGAAGCGTCTTGATCCTGGGCGGTACAGCAGAACAGACCTCTTTCAGTATCGGCGAAAATATGCGAGGGGTTTTGGTATCAATCGATACTCACCAGATTGAAGATAATCCATTTTTGTTCTGTGACATTTTGGGACTGGATTTGAAACTATTTAAATCCAAGATGGATGAATGGCCAGGGGGAATGGTGCTGGTGAGCAACGGTTGGACGCAATCTTTGTTTGAGCAGTTGGCCTTTCTTCCAGCCGATGAGGGCAGGAAATATTGCCTTTTGAAATCGCTGGAACTATTATACGTTTTGAATACAAGAGACTATGGGGTGGAATATAACTCTCTGATTAAAGAAGGGGGGCGGATGTGCCAAAGTGTATTGGATGCCCAAAAGTATATGGAAGAGCATTTGTCTGAAAAAATTACGATAACTCAATTGAGCAGAACACTTTCGGTCTCACCCACCTACCTGAAAGCAGAATTCCGTCGAATGTATGGAACATCCATACATCGCCGGCTAATTGAACTGCGTATGCGGCGAGCTGAAGATTTGATTCGTAGCACGGATTATCCCATTTACCAAATTGCGCAAGAAGTCGGATACGAGGGTGTGAGTCAATTCAGCGCGGTTTTTAAAAGACAGTACGGTGTTACACCAGGACGTTTCAAAAAAATGTCAAAAACAATAATGCGGTGTCCGTTTCGATAATGACAGCCAAAGAAGAGTTGGGTATAATGATTGGACGCTCAACAATATCTTGATGCAAAAGGAGTGATCGCGGTGAAACAACATCGTTTTTGGGCCTGGGGTGCGGTAATCTGCATGATCATGGTCATGGTCACGGGCTATAAGCGGAAATAACAGAAAGGGAGTATTAAAATGAGTGTTTATTCTAAACTGGCTTGTTTTGTAGGAGGCACGTTGTTCGGGTCTTTTGGTATCAAACTTCTGTCCAGCAAAGACGCTAAAAAGGTATATGTGCATGCAACTGCAGCCGGTTTGCGCATGAAAGATTCCGTGATGGAAACGGTTACAAATGTGCAGGAGAATGCAGCTGACGTTCTCGCCTCTGCCAAAGAACTCAATGAAGAGCGGGCCGCTAAGGAAGCTGAGGAGAGTGAGGCAGCCAAGGTGGAAGACGTGGAAGCCTGACATCAGCAGAGGGAGCCGCCCTACGCGGCTCCCTTTTTCCGTGAAGGAGGATAATTCATGAACGCAACGATTCTGCACGAGAGTCATGGCCGCATCCGAATTAGACTAAAGCAAAGACGAATGACTTTGGAACAGGCGGACCAATTGGAAGCATGGTTGCAGAGTAGAAACTGGGCACAACAGATTACTGTCCATGAACGCACATGTACTGTAATTGCGTATTATAGCGGAGACAGACGAGCAGTATTGGATGATTTTCGCCGCTTTTCCTGGAAAGAAGCAGAGAAAAATGTGAATTTGCCGGCGCATAGCAGCCGTGCCTTGAACCGGGAATTTGAAGAAAAATTGGTGGGTAAAATTATGCTGAAGGCAGCCTGCACGCTGTTTTTGCCGCCCCCTTTAAGAATTGCCCGTATTCTTTGGCATATGGTTCCCTTTGTCAGGCGGGGGTTACGCTGCCTGTTGCGCCGGAGAATAAAAGTGGATCTGCTGGATGCTCTATCTATTTCGATCTCTGCCTGCCGAGGCGATTTTGGCACCGCTGGAGCGGTTACGTTCCTGCTTGAAGTAGGGGAACTGCTTGAAGAGTGGACTCGAAAAAAGTCAATGGAAGATCTGGCTCGCTGTATGTCGCTCAATATAGATCGGGTTTGGCTTCGTACCGAGCAGGGAGAAGTACTGGTTCCGGTTTCCCAAGTCCAGCCAGGAGACGCAGTCATTGTGCGTGCCGGTAGTGTCATCCCTATGGATGGTATCGTATTGGAAGGTGAAGCAACTGTCAATCAGGCGTCTCTTACAGGAGAGTCTATACCTGCGATCAAACGGCCTAACAGTACCGTTTATGCGGGTACCGTAGTAGAGGAAGGCGAATGTGTCCTGGAAGTAAAACAGGCATCCGGGCAAAGCCGCTACGATCAAATCGTACATATGATTGAACAATCGGAGCAGATGAAGTCGGCGGCGGAAAGCAAGGCTGCTCACTTGGCGGATAAGCTGGTTCCGTATACTTTTGTAGGCAGTTTGTTGAGCTTTGCGTTGACGCGCAACGTGGCACGGGCTTTATCGGTTCTGATGGTGGACTTTTCCTGCGCACTGAAATTGGCGATGCCTTTGGCAGTACTCTCGGCTATGCGGGAGGCCGGAAAGGCGCATGTTACAGTCAAGGGGGGAAAATTCCTGGAGGCGGTAGCTGCGGCAGATACCGTTGTTTTCGATAAAACAGGTACCCTTACACATGCTTGTCCCCGGGTATGGCTATCGGGCGGTGCATAAGGGACGAGTGAACAAAAAAGGGCAGCCTGTAAAGGATCTTGAAGTCGCCCCCGAGGAAGCCCCTATCGTGCAGGAGCTGTTTGAACTGGCAGCCTTTGAAGGAAAAAGCGCCTACGCAATGGCAGAGATGCTGAATAACCGAGGGCTGCGTACCCATAGTGGAGTGAAATTTACCCCGGTCCATGTACTGCGGATCTTGCGCCATGAAGGATATCTCGGGTACATTGTCACCCGCAGCGTCAAATCACAGCATCTGCCGGAACTGGAGATCATAAGCCCGGAGTTGTTCCAAAAGGCCAACAAGATGGTGGATATGAGATGTACCTCAAATGCTGAGGCGCGCAAGGTGGCTCACAAGTCGGATAACAATACCTTGCTGGCCGGGCTCGTCTACTGCGCACACTGTGGCGCCAAGATGTCCGGATTCATGCATCACGACCGCTATAAGCTGAGGGATGGCACAGTGAAAGAATCCCTGAAGCCCAAGTACAACTGCTATCAGAGGGCGCAGAAACTTCGGGATTGCGACGGTCAGGCGCTGTACTTGGCAGATCGTGTGGACGGGATCGTGCTGGAAGTAGTGCGGGAACTCTTCTCTTCCATCCGATGTGCGCCCCGGGATAAGCTGCTGGAACAGAAGATTCGGCAGGAATATCAGGACAAGCGTAAGCAGAAGGCAACCTTGGAAAAGAAGTTGCAGGACTGCGAACATGCGCTGGAGAGATACGAAGCAGAAGTGCTGCGATGCCTCGATGGCGAAAGCGGATTCTCACAGGAAATGCTGGCTCGCCTGATCGCCAAGGCGGAAGCAGAGCTGCGGGCTGCGCGACAGGAGTACGCAAAAGTGCTGCAGGAAGCGGAAGATGACCGTGAACTCGCGCAGAAGATCAAGGAGTGCTACCGACAGTTCTGCGGCTGGGCCGAGGAATTTGAACTGGCGCCCCTTGCCCGCAAGCGGATGATTCTGAACGAACTGCTGGAAAAGGTGGAAGTGGGCAAAGGTTATCAGGTGACCGTCCATGTGAAACTGACCTACAAGCAGTTCCTGGAACTGTGCCAGACAGAAGAAAACAGCGAAAATTCTCTAAGAAACACCACAGACGGAAATGTGGCTTAATTCCACGCAAAAACAGCTGAATAGCTGCCCTGAGCTAAGTGTGGTCGTAACAGGTGGTAGAGCAGCTGACTCTTAATCAGCGGGCCCAGGGTTCGAGTCCCTGGAGGTGCACCAGAAAACCACTGTCTAGTTGGACAGTGGTTTTTTTGTTATCAGATGTTGATGCTTTTAGATGTCCTACAACTGAAATCAGTAATAGCTCTGACAACTTTTTGTCGGGGTTGTCTTTCCTACAATTGGATCTGTTTTTTAAGTGATGAATAGCACCACCTATTCATTGTGCTTTTTGGGTTCGCAGACTGTGACAGACTACCGTTGCGGGATTTACCGGGTTGATGATAGGCAGAGTTATTCATCTGTATGCTTGTTGAAAAGGTGAGAGAGGCCCTGATACAATACCGAACCAAAAGCGCCCATGCCACAATGGCATGGGCACTTTTATGTTATGGGGCGCTGAAGTTATGAGATTTGTGCACTGCGCCTGCTGCCCAAGGCTCAATGCTCGGAATCAGGTGACGGACACGTCTGCGCTGGAATGCGAATGGTCACACATGTGCCGTGGCCGATTTCGCTTTCGCAGAAAAGACCGTACTCCGGCCCATAGGCCAGGTGAAGCCGTGCGTTGATATTGCGAACCCCATAGCCGCCTTTGGTGTTGGCACTGGAAGCATCAGCCGAAAAGTTCGCCACCCGGGTGGCCTCATCCATGCCCACACCGTTGTCTTCCACGGTGATGATTAAATCGTCCTGCTGGCGGTGGGCGGCGATGCGCAGACAACCGGTTTTGTCTTCCCGTTCAAAGATGCCGTGAATCACTGCGTTTTCGATGATGGGTTGCAAAACGATTTTGATGATGGAACATTGTTCCACTCCGCGTTCGATTTCCCATTTTACCTGCACCCGGTTTTCAAACCGCATATTCTGAATTTCCACATAGAGCTGCGCATGCTTGAGTTCGTCCGAAAGTGGAATGACCTCCCTGCCGCGGCTAAGCGACAGTCGATAAAACCGGGCCAACGCATTGACCATTCGGCTGATTTGAGGGACGTTGGAGGCGATGGCGGTGCAGTTGATCAGATCCAGCGAATTGTACAGAAAATGCGGATTGATCTGAGCCTGAAGCGCTTTCAGTTCCAGCGCTTTGATCTGCTGGCCCTGTTCCAGTTTTTCGTCCATGAGCGTGTCGATGCGGGTCATCATATTGCTGAAGCTGCGCATCAGCTGGCCGATTTCGTCACGGCCCTGAGGCTCTACCCGGGCGGAAACATCCCCGTGCTCCACCGCGTGCATGGTGTCATTCAGGCGGTAAAGTCGGCGCGCAATGGAATGACTGAGCCGATACGCCAAGAAATACGCTGCGGCCGTGAGCAAAAGCACTACCACCAGCATTTCCAGACGCAGTTCGCGACTGGTTCGAAAGATGTCATCCCGCGGAAGGGCGGCGGCCAGGGTCCAGCCGCAGTCCTCCAAGATCATTGACTGGACATGAAAACGACCCAGCGAGGTGTTCACTTCCGTCCAGCCATCCGAAAAGGCGGCCGGCAGAGAACCACTGAGCTGTTCTGCTCTGTCCGGGGAGGAGGATGTGAGGATCTGCCCGTCGTCCAGCAAAAGAACGGCTCCGTTTTGGGTGATGGTGCTGCGGCTGACGGCGGCGTCCACTCGGTCGGCGGCGATGTCGATCCGCAGGATCGCCAACGGCTTCTGTACGGAGCTAGGATCATAAATCAGGCGCATCAGTGAGTACCATTGCTGCTCGCTTTCGGGCTGATCGGAAAAATCTGAGGGGCCGAACCAGCACGCAACACTTCCGTTTTGAAAAGGCTCCAGCCAACGGCTGCCTCTTACAGACTGAAGCGAGACGATATCTGTGGAATTGGTGTACAGGTAGTCGTTGTTCACGTATAGGCGGATGCGATCCACCCCCGACATGGAGCGCAGGTAGAAGAAAGTGGTGGAGATTCGGTTGCGATCCTCCAGGCGCTGTATGTAGCTGGTGGTATTTGCATCACCGGAAGCGAGCGCGTAGAGAGTGGGGTCCATGGTCAGAATATCGGACACCTGCGCCAGGCGACCGAACAGATCCTCCAAAGCGGTATGCGTGTCTTCAAAGGCCTTCTGCGAGGCAGAAAATGTCTGCTCTTCAATGACGGTATTGATGCGATGAAAGGCGTAAAGCGTGAAAGCGCCCAGGGGAAGCACTAGCAACAGGAAAAAGATGCACAGCAGTTTGCCCCGAAGGCTCACGTCCAACAACAGGCTGCGCCAACAGGCGCGCAGTTTATTCTTCATGGCAGCAAAGATTCTCCCGGTAAAGGCGGGGCGAGATGCCCACTTCCTTGGTGAACAGTTTTACAAAATATTTTCCGTCCAGATAGCCCACTTCGTGCGCGACTTCGTACAGCTTGCGGCTGGGGTCTGCCAGCAGACTTTTGGCCCGTTCCATTCGCAGTTCGGTCAGCTTCTGATTGACGGTGCGGCCGCTGTTCTTTTTATAGGCGCTGCAAAGATAGGTGTGCACGAATCCCAGATCCGAGGCCATGGTCTGCACGGTGAGCTCGTTGTCTGAAAAATGCGCGGCCAGATATTCATCCACGCGGGTGACCAGATCCTGCGCGTTGCTTTCCGCTGCTTGAAAATAGGTTTCCATGGCGTCGGTAAGCGCCTGCCACAACAGCAGCAAAGTGGGCTGTTTGGCGGCGGTGTAGAGCAGGTAATCGCCCTGTTCGGTCACGGCGGTGATGTTCCGGCTTTCCGCAGCGGCCAAAAGCGCGAATACGATCTGGCAGTAGAGATTGCGAACCACTTCCGGCGGCGTGCCCTCGCACTGACGCAGCTCTCTGTAAATGCGGGCTGTGAGGGCAAGTGCCTCCGGCCGGCATTTGTGGCGGATCAGATTGCCCAATGCGGTAAAAATCGCTTTTTCATAGACGTATACCCGGCCGTTGTTCGGCTGGGAGAGATCTCCATTCTCCCCGCGGTAGAACAACAGCTGTGGATCCGGCAGACTTCGCTTTTCCAGTTCTGCCGTCACTTCCTGCAGCACAGTGCTCAATTCTTCAAGATCGATGGGTTTTTCCACATAACTGGCGGCCCGCAGTTTGATGGCGCCTTTGAGATATTCTTTGTCGGTGTAGCCACTGAGAAAGATAAACTGGCAGTCCGGGTAGATCTCTCGTACGGCGCCGGCCAGTTCCAGACCGTTCATGCGAGGCATCTTCACATCGCTGATGACAATGTCCGGCCGGTGAAGGCGGGCCAGCTCCAAAGCCTGGGCGCCGTCCTCTGCCTCTTCCACCCGGTCTACTTGCAATTTCTCCCAGGGAACATAATTGCGAAGAATCTCCCGGGGCATTTTTTCATCATCTACGATCAGTACGGAAAAGCGCATGCCAGCCCCTCTTTCTTGTATATTCTTACTATAATATAGACTGAAAATTATAACGATTCAATGGATTTTGATGCAAAAAATAAAAAATTCTTAAAATACCATAATTTTTCCCACCTATCATAATCGGCTCCCGTTGTTTTGAAAGAGCCGGTCTGATACGATGTGAGTGGAGAAAAACACAGTGCAAGGAGGCCGGGGCGATGAAACGGAGCAAACATCCTTTTCTCCAGGATTTGAAAGAGAACCGGATTAAATGGCTGATGCTGCTTCCAGCAGCCATTGTGGTGATCCTGATGTGCTACATTCCCATGGGCGGAATTGTGCTGGCTTTCAAAGAATACAACTACCACGATGGAATTTTCGGCAGCCCTTGGGTGGGGTTCAAGAATTTTGAATACTTTTTTCAGTCGGGGAAGGCGTGGAGCGTCACGCGGAATACCATCCTGTACAACCTGGCTTTTCTGTGCGTGAATACGGTTTTGCAGATCACCTGCGCCATCCTTCTTTCCGAGCTGGCGGGCAAGTGGTTCAAGCGAATCACTCAGTCGGTCATGTTCTTTCCGTATTTTATCTCCTGGGTTGTAGTCGGAGCCTTTATCTACAACATGTTCAACTTCGAGTTTGGCGCGGTCAACACGTTCCTGCGTTCGCTGGGGCTTGAGCCGGTGGATATTTACTCCAACGAGGCGGTCTGGCCCTTCATTCTCATCGGAGTGAGCGCTTTCAAAAATGTCGGATACGGTACGGTGATGTATCTGGCCAGCATCATGAACATCGACGGTCAGCTGTACGAGGCGGCCGATCTGGACGGCGCGAACATGTGGCAGAAGATCCGCCACATCACTCTGCCGGGCATTCGGCCCACAGTGGTCATTTTGTTCCTGCTGGCCATCGGTACCATTATGAAGGGTGATTTCCAGATGTTCTGGCAGGTCACCGGCAACAACCCCATGGTGTTGGAAGTGACCGATGTGATCGATACTTATGTGACGCGCTCTCTGCTGCAGCTGCAGGAGTTCGGCATGACCAGTGCCGCGGGCTTATATCAGTCGACGTTTTCCTTCCTGTTGGTACTGCTTGCCAACAAATTGGTGAAAAAGGTTGAGCCGGATTACGCATTGTTTTGAAAGGAGGCAGACTTATGGCCAGCAAAACCAAAATCGGCAAAAAGCCCATCGGGCGGGATCGCGTCATCTTCGACGTGATTTCGGTGGTGGTGCTGACGGTGCTTTCTGCGTGCTGTCTGCTTCCGTTCCTTCTGGTGCTCAGCGGTTCTTTTTCCGATCAGACGTCCATTCTGACCCACGGTTACCAGCTGATTCCGGAGACATTTTCGCTGGATGCGTATAAAACGCTGTTCAAAATTCCCGAGGATCTGCTTCGCGCTTACGGCGTAACGATTTTCGTCACAGTCACCGGCACATTTTTGGGACTTTTCTTTACCAGCATGGCGGCCTATGTGCTGGCCAGCAGCACGTTCCGCTATCGGTATCAGGTGTCGTTTTTCTTCTATTTCACGTCCATTTTTGGCGGCGGTCTGGTGCCCTGGTACATCTTCAACACCAAGTATCTGCATTTTCACAACAGTCTGATTGCGCTGATCATGCCGATCCTGATCAATGTGACCTATCTGCTGATTTTAAAAAGTTACATGGCCGGCATCCCGGAAGCGCTGTATGAATCCGCACGGCTGGACGGCGCAGGAGATTTCACCATTTATCTTCGCGTGGCCATGCCATTGTGCAAAGCGGGACTTGCAACGGTGGGGCTGTTCATTGCGCTGAATTACTGGAACGACTGGTACGACGCCATGCTCTTCCTGGACGAAGGACGCAGCGATTTGTATCCGCTGCAGTATTACCTGAACAACATTTTGACCAAGTCACAGGCCATTGCAGCGGCAGCTGCCCGCAGCGGTCTGCCCATGAGCGAAGTGCCCAGCGAGCCAATGAAACTGGCGATGACCGTGGTGGCCACGGGCCCCATCATTCTTCTGTATCCGTTTTTACAGAAATATTTTGTCAAAGGCGTCACCATTGGCGCCGTGAAAGGCTGACGGGAAGAAACTGCGCGCGGGCGCAGTGAATATACAGACAATAAGGAGGAAAAACCATGAAAAAAACAGCGAAACTGTTGGCGCTCGTTCTGGCCCTGGTGCTGGTCGTGAGCGCATTCACCGGCTGCGGAGGAACAACTGCGTCCAGTTCCACAGCCCCGGCATCCGGCGCATCCGGCTCTGGTACGTCCGGCCCGGATATCTCGGAAGAAGTCACGCTGACCATGTACTTGATCGGTGACCGTCCGGTGGACAATGATAAGGTGTTTGAAAAAATCAACGAGCGCCTGAAAGAAGAAATCAACGCAACTATTGACGTGAAGTACATGAGTTGGAGCGAGTACGAGCAGAAATATCCGCTGATTTTTGCTTCCGGCGAAGATTGGGACATGATCTTTACCGCGGACTGGTGCTTCTACAATGCACAAGCCAGCAAACAGGGCTTCTGGGAGATCACCCCCGAAGCGCTGGAAACCTATGCGCCCATGACGGCCGAAAGCATGTATCCCGAAGCCTGGGAGCAGGCCAAGGTGGACGGTAAGGTCTATATGCTGCCCATGAACTATCAGGAACTGACTGCTTATGTCTGGATGGCCCGCGGCGATTTGATGGACAAATACGGCATCGAATCTCTGGACACCTTTGAAGGTGCGGAGCAGTATATGCAGGCGATTGTGGACAACGAGCCCTCTATGATCCCGCTGGATGTTGGTTCTGATTATGACCGCCAGTTTGTGTTTGACCTTCTGTGGAACGTGAAGTCTTACGCCAGGGATGATGGCAATTATGCTGTGCTGCCACCGGTCAACCTGATCACCTGTGTGCAGGAGAACGATCCCGAAGCCAATGTGATGAGCACATTGGATGCAGACATTTTCATGGATACGCTGAACACCGTGAAAGACTGGCGCGACCGGGGCTTCTGGAGCCGCAATGCCGTTGTCAACACGCAGAACAATACCGAGAGCTTCCAGGCGGGCAAGTCCGCACTGGCTGTGATGAACATCAATACGGCCAAGAGTTTGTACGCTACGCTGCAGGCGGAACACCCCGAGTGGGATGTGCGTGTGTTTGACGCCATGAACGGCGCTCCTGCGACCATCCAGTCCTATCTGGCCAACGGCATGAGCATTTTCTCCAAGTCCAAGAACCCGGAACGCGCATTGATGGCGCTGGACTATCTGCGCAATGACGAAATCTGCCACAACCTGTTCTGCTACGGCATTGAAGGCGTGCACTGGGAGGCTGTGGGGGATCATGGCCTGAAGTCTTTGCCGGACAGCTCGAACTACGCCTACGACAGCAACTGCAACTGGGGCGTGCGCAACGATCAGTTCTGGCGTACCGTAGAAGGCGGAATTCCCAATTCCGAGGAACTGACGGAGAACTGGAAGGAGACCGCCCGCAGTGGACGTTATATCACCTTCGTGTTTGATGATTCCGAAGTGAAAAACGAGGTGGCAGCAATCAGCGAGATCTATAACTCCGACTATAAACTGCTGCAGCTTGGCTTTACGGACGATCCGGCTGGCGATGTGGAAAAACTGAAGGCAAAACTGGATGCCGCCGGCGTCGATGTTCTGCAGGAAGCGTTCCATACACAGGCACAGGCCTTCCTGGAAAGCCATCCCGAATAAGAAAAATCAACCTATGGGGGATGGCGGGCATATCCCGCCATCTCCCTTTTATCTTTGCTTCACCGGACGATCAAAACCAGGAGATGTTCTATGACAAGCTATGAATTTCTTCTCACCGACAGCCTGGAAAAAGTGCTGCCGGACCGACGGCCCGAGGAGCTGTCAACCGGTGTGCCTGTGCTTTTGAAAAATCAGAAATGGTCTTTCCAGCTGGCTTACACCTGTCAAAATGATGATTTCGGAGAAACTTCCACAACCTTTTGCCTGCGGTGCACCGGTACCGCCAGAGCCGCGCTGCGGCTTTTTCAGGTGGAGCTGGTGCCCTGCGATTACCCTTGCCATGGCACCTGGGATGACAATTATCTCACCACTCGCCCGGGCCTTTTGCCGGATTTGCTGCGACCCGCCGAATGGGACGAAACGTTCAAGGCGGTGCCGGCCCAGTGGCGCAGCCTGTGGCTGACGCTGGATGCCTCGCTGCTGGAGCCGGGCTGTGCTGCAATGGAACTGGAACTGGTGGACCCGGATGGTTGTCAGCTGGCGGTGTTTTCGCTGTCGGTGCAGATATTGCAGCAGGCGTTGCCGCCGCAGACGCTTTTGCAGACCCAATGGTTCCACGCGGATTGTCTGGCCGACTATTACCGGGTGCCGGTGTTCAGCGAGGAGCACTGGCGCATTCTGGATCATTTTATGGCCAGCGCTGCAGAGCACGGCATCAATATGCTGTTGACCCCGGTATTCACCCCGCCGCTGGACACCGTCAGGGGCGGTGAGCGCACCACGGTACAGCTGGTGGACGTGCTCCTCGCGGACGGACAGTGGAGCTTCGGGTTTGACCGATTGCGGCGCTGGGTGAACATGGCGCGCAGCCACGGAATCACCGAAATCGAAGTGGCGCATCTGTTTACCCAGTGGGGCGCGGAATTTGCCCCCAAAATTATGGTACATACCTCCAGCGGGCTGGAAAAACGCTTTGGCTGGCATACCCCGGCCGTGGGCGGTGAATACACCCGGTTCCTGCGGGCTTTTCTCCCCGCCCTGAAGCAGGAACTGGATGATCTGGTAGGCCTTGCGCACGTGTGGTTCCATATTTCCGATGAACCGCATGACAAGGAGAAAGCCACCTACGCCGCCGCAAAGGCAACGGTGGCCGACCTGCTGGAGGGGTGCCATGTGATCGATGCACTGAGCAGCTATGACATTTATCAGGAAGGAATTGTAGAGAAGCCGGTTGTCTGCAATGACTGCATTCAGACATTTGTAGACCATGGTGTGACCGGCCTTTGGACCTATTACTGCACCGTACAGGCCGTTGCGGTGCCGAATCGTTTTATTGCCATGCCCAGCGCACGCAACCGCATTTTGGGTGCGCTGCTCTACGGCTATGATCTTGAGGGGTTTTTACATTGGGGGTTCAATTTTTACAATTCACAACGCTCGGTACGGCACATCGATCCCTTCCGGGTGACCGATGCCGGGGAAGCTTTTCCTTCGGGGGATGCTTTCCTGGTTTACCCGGGGCCGGATGGTACAGCCTGGGGATCCATCCGGGGAGAAGTACTCAAGGAAGCGCTGCAGGATCTGCGGCTGCTGCGTCTGTGCGAAAGCCGGATTGGGCGCAGGCGCACGGTGGATTTGCTGCGAGCGGTCGGCGGAGAAATGAGCTTCACACATTATCCGCGGGACAAAGCGTTCTTTTCGCGGCTGTGGACGGCAGTTCTGGCGCTGCCGGAAGTGGCCGGTACCTCTGACAATGCAGAAAAGAGCGATTGAATCACAGAAAAACAGTTGAAAATGATCTTGCGTGAGGTGCTGACGTAAGGACGTTAGAACAACGGCTTCTGGAATTTGTTTTTGTGTGAAAAAAGCCACTGTCCATTTTGTTGGACAGTGGCTTTTTATTTTTGCAAAAACGCCTTTACTGCGGGGCCAGCAGGTCTGGCTCCCGCTGACGGATATAGGCCTCCAGGGTGTTTCTGTCAATCAGAGACGGAACCACGCCTTCCCGTGTGACGCTGAAGCCCGCCGCGTAGGTGGCAATGCGCACGGCCTTCAGCAGCGGGTAGCCGTACAAAAGGTACGATGCAAGCCCGCTGATAAATGCGTCGCAGGCGCCGGAACTGTCCACCGGGTCAAAGTCCTGGGCGGGCAGCCGCTGGCAGATTTGAGCGTTTTTAACATAGCAGCCGTTTTCTCCCAGCGTGACAATGACGGTGCCCACGCCCTGCTTCAGAAGAAAATCGGTCTGGGCGTCCATTCCCCGCTGGGAAGGACACAGTTCCTGCAGCTCTTCGTGGTTGGGAACCAGAATGTCTACGTTCTCCAGCAGTTCCCGGGGAAGCACGCCGCAGGCGGCCGGTTTCAGAATGGTGGCGATGCCCCGCCGCCGTGCCAGCCGTGCGGCCTGCGTCACGGTGGGCAGCGGAATCTCGGTTTGCAGAAGACAATACGCCGTGTTTTCAAACAGGCGCTCGTCCTGGGAGAGGTCGTCCGGCGAGAGCGCTTCGTTGGCACCGGACATGATGGAAATCATGGAATTGCCGTCGTGCTGTACAAAAATATAGGCCTGTCCGGTTTTATAGCCGGCCCGTCGGCGGACGCCCACCGGGTCGATGCGGTATTGATTCAGCGTGGTGAACACTGTGTCGGAGTCCACGTCGTTGCCTACGCAGCCGATCAGAGAAACACGGTGCCCCAGCCGCGACACGCCCACAGACTGGTTGATGGCCTTGCCGCCCACATAGATGGCGGAGATGGATGAGTTCACCGTTTTTCCGGTGCGGGGAAGTTTGTCTACATTGAGGTAGTTGTCGATGTTGATACTGCCGACCACCGCAATTTTCGGCGAGCGATTGTTATAGGGAATGCCGATGGAATCGCTGCTGTCCAGTACCGGGGTATGGAGAAAGACCTCGCCCGGGTCCGGTGCTTTTTCCACACGGGCGATCAGGCGGGAACACAGGTATCGGCCAAATTCGCAGTGCGGAATGGTGTAACCGGAAATTTTCGGATAGCGCAGAACACCTCGGGAATCATCCCGCAGGGTAATCAGCGACAGGTCATAGGGCAGCTGATAGTGCAGTACGGTGATGGCGTCAAACAAAGCGGTGGCTGCCGCGTAGTGGGAATTGACGATGCCGCTGACTGCGTGTGCGGAAATTTTTTGCAGCAGGCTGTCGGTGATGCCCCGGAACACGAATTCTTCCCGCAGGGGAATGTGATTGTCAAACAGGCATTGCTGGTAACCTGCCAGAAAAGCCTGGGTGCGGGTGCCTTCGCTGAGCAGACAACCGATGTCCGTGTGGCCCAGCTCCACCAGTTTTTGAGTGGCCTGATAACCCAGAGTGGCGTAGTCAATGTTCACCGCCTGCGGCTGGTCAATGTTGAACAGGAAAGCGGGAATGTGTGCTTCCTCCAGCATGTCCCGGTGGCGAAGACTGTCGGGGCTCAGCGGCTCCCACAGCAAGCCGTCAATGCGCAAAGAGCACAGGACGGATAAATTCCGCTCTTCGCTTGCTTCGTCGCCGCCGCTTTCCCGGATCATCAGCGTATAACCTGCCTGCTGGGCGGTTTCCAGCATGCCGGTCAGCGCCAGATTCATGCTGGCGCTGCTTCGCAACAGCACGCCCAGCGTCCAGGTTTTGCTGTCTTTGGACAGGGCTGCTGCGTAGGGTTGGTAGTGGTATTCCTTGGCGATTTTGAGGACCCGCTCCCGCGTTGCGGCACTGATGCTTTCGTCCTTGTTGTTCATAATTTTGGAAACCGTGGAAACCGAAACCCCGGCCAGCTGCGCAAGTTTGCTGATGTTCATATTGTTTTGCGCGAACCTTCGCGTAAAAGGCCGCGCGCTCCTTTCGTCCGATGTAAGGGTCTGCGATGACTTTATTATAGCGAATTTGAAAGGATTTTCAAACCTCTGCTTGAAAAATTGAATAAAAAGTGTTGACAGTGTTAGAAAAAAGTTGTATTTTATGTTCAGGAAAACATTTCAAGAAAACATTTTCCGAGAAAAGAGAGTTGCATATGAGGGTATTGAATCTTGGCTCTTTGAATTTGGACAAGACATACAGCGTGAAACATTTTGTACAGCCAAAGGAAACCATCCAGGCGCTGCGGTACGAAGAATTCTGCGGAGGAAAGGGACTCAACCAGTCGGTGGCCATCGCCCGGGCAGGTGCAAAGGTATACCACGCGGGTAAGATCGGCACAGACGGCGAACGGCTGCTGACCTTTCTGAAACAGGCCGGGGTGAAAACCGATTACATTCAGAGCACGGACCGGGCCACAGGCCACGCCGTCATTCAGGTAGATGAAACCGGGCAGAACAACATCATCATCTGGGGCGGTGCAAACGCGGACATCTCCCGGGGAGATATTGACCGGGCGACCGAAGTGTTCTGGCCGGGCGATCTGCTGCTTTTGCAGAACGAGATCTCCAATGTGGATTACGCCATCCGCCGGGCCAAACAGCAAAATATGAAAGTGGTGTTCAACCCTTCGCCCATCAACGACGCCATTGAAACGTATCCGCTAGAATTGGTGGATTGCTTCATTCTCAATGAAGTGGAGGGACGGTGCCTGGCCCGCGTGGACAGCGAGGAGCCGGACGTGATTCTGGAAGGGCTGAAGGCACGGTTCCCGGGCGCGGAGTTCGTGCTGACAGTGGGCGAAAAGGGCGCGTACTTTTTTGACGGAGAACAAACCCTGTACCAGAAGACTTATTCGGTGGGCGTTGTGGACACCACCGGCGCGGGCGATACCTTCTGCGGTTACTTCCTGGCATCCATGGCGCAGGAACGGCCGGTGCGGGAGGCGCTGCGCATGGCCAGCGCGGCGGCGGCCTTGTCGGTAACACAGCAGGGTGCTGCCCAGAGTATTCCGGATAAAAAAGAAGTTGAGGCGTTTCTCGCCAGTCAAGAAGAAGGAGGAGACTGAGATGCAAAAAGTGATTCTGGATGTAGATACCGGCACCGATGACGCCATTGCCATGATGACGGCGCTGCTTTCACCGGAACTGGAAGTGTTGGGTGTGTGCTCGGTGAACGGAAACCGCGGCATCGACTTTACCACCGAAAACACTTTGCGTGTGGTGGAATATCTGGGACTGCAGGACCGTGTTCCCGTATACCGCGGCTGCAGCCTGCCCATGGTGTCCACTCTGGCGCCGGGCCGGCGACCCAACGTTCCTTACAAGGGACCGGAAAATCCCGAGGACAATGTGCACGGCGATTACATCGAACTGCCGGCGGCCACCATCCGGCCGCAGCCCGAACACGCGGTGTTCTGGCTGATCGACACGCTGATGAAGTCGGACGGAGACATCATCCTGATTCCGGTGGGACCGCTGACCAACATCGCCATGGCTCTGCGCATCGAACCGCGCATTGCACAGAAGATTCAGAGAATCGTGCTCATGGGCGGCGGCTATCGGGAAGTGAACATCACGCCCTCGGCGGAGTTCAATTTCTGGATCGATCCGGAGGCGGCCAAGATCGTGTTTGACAGCGGCTGTGACATCACCGTTGTACCTCTGGACGCCACCCATGCGGCCGCTGTTTCCGTGGAGGATGCCGAAAAGCTGCGGGCCAAGGGGACCAAGGCCGGGCGGTTGACTGCGGACATCGTGGCACAGCGGCACCGGGCTTACAAGCACTGGCAGCCCATGGCCGATGTGAACACCGTGCCGGTGCACGACGCGCTGGCAGTGTGCACGGTGCTGGACGAGCGCGTGCTGCGCGACGTGCGGGAGACCTGGGCGGATGTGGACATCTCCGGCGGCGCGGCCGATGGTATGAGTATTTTTGATTTGGACCGGAGAGACAAAAGCAAAAAACCCAATGTGAAAGTGGCACTCGGCGCGGACAAAGCGCTGTTTACCGAGATGTTATTGAAGATTCTTTAAGGAGGACAAACCAATGAAAAAGACGCAACGACTGATCGCATTGTTTCTGGCATGCTGCATGGTGCTCACATCCTGCGGCGGAACCGGCGGGGCCGCTGCCTCGGGCACTTCGGGTGAAGGCGAAGGAGCCGGCGCAGGCATGAAAGTGGCTTACGTGACACCCGGCGCCACCGGTGACAACGGATTCTGTGACTCCGTGGCCGGCGGCCTGAAGCGCATCGAAGAAGATTTCGGCGCGCAGACCACCATCATCGAGAACAACAACGACGCATCCAAATACGCTGAGTCGCTGGAGGCGTGCTTCCAGTGGCAGCCCGACGTGGTGTTCTCGGAGCCGTACGGCTTTGAAGAACTGTACACGCAGTATGCGGACAAGTACCCCGACACCAAGATCGTCTGCCTGGACTTTGTGCTGGAAAATACCGCCAAGACCATCAGCAGTTACACCTTCATCAGTGAAGAAGGCGCATTTTTGGCAGGCGTTACCGCGGCTTTGGTGACCACCAGCGATCTGGAACTGGCCAATGGTGAGAAAAAGGTCGGCTTTGTGGGCGGCCAGGACATCCCCGTTATCAAAGGCTTCTACAAAGGCTTTGAGCAGGGCGTGGCGTATGTGGACCCCGAGATTGAAATTGTTTCCACCTATGTGGGCGACTTCTTTGATCCGGTCAAGGGCAAAACCGCGGCCAAGCAGCTGTATGCACAGGGCGTGGACATTGTGTTCCAGGCAGCGGGCACTTCCGGCCAGGGCGTTCTGGAAGCAGCCAATGAGGAAAACAAATATGCCATCGGCGTGGACTCCAACCAGAACGGTTTGTATCCGGGCCACGTGGTAACTTCCATGGTCAAAGACCTGGACGGCGCCGTGTATGACATGTTTGCCATGATGATGGACGGCACCTATGAGGCCAACCACCTGTACACCAAGGGCGCCGGTCCCAGCGGCGTATACCTTGCCATTGACGACTACACCCGCGACATTCTGAGCGAGGACATGATCGCCCAGATCGAGGAAGTGGAGGACAAGATCGTCTCCGGCGAGATCACCGTGGAGCAGTACACCGAAGAATAAGTTCTATGGAGGAGTTGCGATGGAGCCGTATATTCAACTGAAAGAGATCGTAAAGGTCTTTCCGCCGGACAAAGTGGCGCTGAACAAGGTTTCCATGGACATTCGCGCAGGTGAGATCCATTCGATCATCGGAGAGAACGGCGCGGGCAAATCGACCCTGATGAAAGTGCTGTTCGGGCTGGAGAAGGCCAACGAGGGCGAGACGTTTATCGACGGAAAAAAGGTGAATATTTCAACTCCTCAGGAAGCAGTCCGCCTCGGCATCGGAATGGTTCATCAGGAGTTCATGCTCATCGGCGAGTACACCGTGATCGAGAACATCGTGCTGGGTGACGAACCCACCCGGCACGGTCTGCTGGACCTGAGCGCGTCCCGTGCGAAACTGGAAAAAATTATGCGGGAGTTTAAGTTTGACATCCCGCTGGACGCCAAGATCCGTGATATTTCCATTGCGGCGCAGCAGAAGGTTGAAATCGTCAAGCTGCTGTTCCGGGATGTAAAGACACTGATTCTGGACGAACCCACCGCCGTGCTGGCGCCGCAGGAAGTGGACGAGCTGTTCGTCCTGCTGAACCAGATCCGAAGCCAGGGCAAGACCATTATTTTCATCAGCCATAAGCTGAACGAGGTGCTGGCCATCTCCGACCGAATCACGGTCATGCGCAATGGTCAGTACATTTGGACCAAGGACAATCAGGGCCTGACCAAAGCGGACCTGGCCAATGCCATGGTAGGCCGTTCGGTGA
Source organism: Ruthenibacterium intestinale (assembly GCF_040096265.1). NCBI lineage: Bacteria > Bacillati > Bacillota > Clostridia > Eubacteriales > Oscillospiraceae > Ruthenibacterium > Ruthenibacterium intestinale. The sequence goes on along the minus strand of NZ_JBBMFA010000103.1, from coordinate 10,121 downwards.
TGCTCAGCGTGGAAAAGGCGCCTGCACATCCCGGCGAGGTGCGCATGGAAGTGCAGCATCTGACCATGCAGGATCAGAACCTGGCCCATAAAAAACATCTGGACGACGTGAGCTTCACACTGCGCGGCGGCGAGATTCTGGGCGTCGCGGGCGTAGAGGGCAACGGCCAGTACGAACTGGTGCAGGCCGTCATGGGCCTGATGCAGGCCGAGGGCCGTATTCTGGTGGACGGCACGGATATCTCTCAGATGTCCGTGAGTGAACGGCGCCGCCGGATCGCATACGTGCCGCAGGACCGCAAGCAAAGCGGCAGTTCTCAGAACGAGAGCATTTTGATGAACTCCATCATGACTCACCACTATGTGAACCCCAAGATTTTAGGCAAATGGGGCCTGCTGCGCCAGAAGGAGTGCAGGGCTCTGGCCAAAAAAATCATCGAGGGGTATCAGGTCAGCTGCCAGGGGCCGGATATGAACATCGGCTCTCTGTCCGGCGGCAATCAGCAGAAGGTCATTATCGGCCGCGAATTTGAGCTGGACAGCAAGATTCTGGTAGTGGACCAGCCCGTGCGCGGCCTGGACGTGGGGTCCATCGAGTACATTCACCGGCGGATCGTGGAAAAACGGGATGCAGGCGATGCCATTTTGCTGGTGTCCGCGGACCTGGATGAACTGTTCAATCTGTCCGACCGGATGATCGTCATGTACAACGGAAAAATCGCAATGGAAAAGAACATCGAAGATACCACCAAAGAAGAGGTGGGCGCGTATATGCTGGGCGCGGGAGGTGACGAAGGTGAAAAATAAGAAAAATCTGACCGTGGTGCTGGGTGTTGTGACCGCCGTTATCATCGGCATGATCATGCTGGCGTCCCAGGGGTATTCGCCTTCCACATGCTACACCAGCATTCTCAAGTACAGTTTGTCCACAGATGTGGGCCGCGCCAACACCATTAACCGATTTGTATTCCTGATGCTGGCGGGCGCTTCGGCGGCCATGGCCCTGGGCTCCGGTGCATCCAACCTGGGCCAGTTCGGTCAGCTGCTGATGGGCGCCATGGCGGCTACCCTGATCGGTCTGTACGTACCCGCGCCGGCCATCATCCTGATTCCTCTGATGATTCTGGCCGGTATGCTGGCAGGCGCGCTGTGGGCCGGTGTTGCCGCACTGGGCAAAAAGCTGTTCGGCATGAATGAATTCATCATCACCCTGATGCTGAACTTTGTGGCGGACTACTTCATCCGGTACCTGATCTCCACGCCGCTGAAAGACCCTGCCACCCAGTGGCCGGCCAGCCGTGTGGTCTCGGAGAACGGCATTCTGCCCGCCTTTGGAAAGATCGATTCGGCAGTATTCATCATGATCGCAGTGTACATCGCGGCAGTGTTCCTGGTGCGCAAGAGCAAAATGGGCTATGAACTGCGCATCATGGGGCAGAACGAGTTGTTCGCCCGGGTGGGCGGCTGCAACACGGACAAGAACTTCTTCCGTGCCATGCTGCTCAGCGGCGCGCTGGCAGGTCTGCTGGGCGCTATGATGATCGTGGGCGCCACGCAGCAGCACCGCGTGATCAGCGGTTTGGGCGAAAGCTTTGCCAACGATGGTCTGATGATCTCCATCATCGCCGGCAACAACATTGCAGGCGTGTTTATCTACGCCATTCTGTTCTCCATTCTGCAGTCGGGCGCTACGGGCATGCAGCTGGATACGGGCGTTCCGTCCGAGTTTACCACCATGCTCATTGCCATCACCGTGCTGTCGGTGGTTGCGTTCCGCGCCTATTCGGGCATCTTCATCAACAAGATGATCGCCCGCAGAAAAACCAAGGACCTGGAGGTGAGCAAATGAGTCTGATCATTGAAATTCTGAAATCGGCCCTGCCCGCTTCCATTCCCATTCTGCTGGCGGCTTTGGGCGGCCTGTTCACCTGGCACGCCAACGTGTTCAACATCTCCATGGAAGGCATGCTGCTGATCAGCGCGTTCACCTCCGTGGTGGGATCCTATTTGTTCGAATCCTGGTGGATGGGACTGCTCTTCGGCATCCTGGGCAGCGTGATCGTATCGCTGCTGTTCGCGTTCTTTGTGCTGAAGATGAAGACCGGCGAGTTCATCACCGGTATTGCCATCAACTCGTTTGTGGCCGGCGCCACCACCTATTATCTGCGCCAGCTGTTTGACGTCAAAGGTTCGCTGATCGACCCCCGCATCGTGGCGCTGCCCAAGTGGGACATTCCTATTGTGCGGGATATCCCCGTGCTGGGCGAGATCGTGAATGGCCATGCTTTCCCGCTGTACATCACCTTCCTGGTGGTCGTGCCGCTGGTGTATGTGGTCATTTATAAAACATCCTTCGGCCTGCGCCTGCGCGCCTGCGGCTATGACGCCAAGGTCATCGACTCGGTGGGTATCAAGGCCGACAAACTGAAATTCTTCTCCATCCTGATCTGCGGTGTGCTGTGCGGCATCGGCGGCACCTTCCTGAGCCTGGGCATCATGCGCATGTTCACAGAGAACATGTCCAACGGCCGCGGCTGGATCAGCCTGGCCATCATCATCCTGTCTTCTGGCAACCCGCTGACCGTGCTGGCCATCTGCCTGATTTTCGGCATTACCGAGGGTATGGGCCTGACGCTTCAGCAAATCAACATTCCCAACCAGTTCACCGATATGCTGCCGTACCTGGCAGTGCTGGTAGCGCTGTACATCAACAGCCGTAAAGTGGCGAAAAAGAAAAAAGCACAGATCTGAAAAGGAGAGCAAAGATGGAAAAACAAAAAGTGATTCTGGACGTGGATACCGGCACCGATGACGCAGTGGCAATTATGCTGGCGGCACTGTCTCCGGACGTGGAGCTGCTGGGCGTATGCTCGGTGAACGGAAACCGCGGCATCGACTTCACCACCGAAAACACCCTGCGCGTGGTGGAATATCTGGGCCTGCAGGACCGTATTCCTGTCTACCGCGGCTGCAGTCTGCCCATGGTGTCCACCCTGACGCCGGGCCGCAGAGACGGCATTCCCGCCACAGGCGAGATGGACTCCAACAACATCCACGGCGATTATGTGGAGCTTCCTCCCTCGACCATTCACACCCAGCCCGAGCACGCGGTGTTCTGGCTGATCGATACGCTGATGAAGTCGGATGGGGACATCACCCTGATCCCTGTAGGTCCGCTGACCAACATTGCCATGGCTTTGCGCATCGAGCCGCGCATCGCCCAGAAAATCAAGCAGATCGTCATCATGGGCGGCGGATACAAGGAAGTGAACATCACCCCCTCGGCGGAGTTCAACTTCTGGGTGGACCCCGAAGCCGCCAAGATCGTCATGGACAGCGGCTGCGACATCACGGTTGTTCCTCTGGACGCTACGCACAAAGCGGTTTTGTCTCTGGCGGACGCCGACGCACTGGAAAGCAGCGGCACGCCGGCCGGAAAGGCCACGGCCCGGTTCATCCGGCACCGGCAGGCCGGGTACAAGGTGTGGCAGCCCATGGCGGACATCGACACCGTGCCCATTCACGATGCACTGGCCGTGTGCGCGGTGATCGATCCGGACGTGCTGCAGAATGTGGTGCACACCTATGTGGACATCGACATTGCCGGCGGCGCGGCAGACGGCATGAGCATCTGCGACGTGGACAAGCGCTACAAAGACAAACAGCCCAATGCGTGCGTGGCGTTGAGTGCTGACAAGGACCGGTTCAGCCGGATGGTAAAAGAGATTCTTTGCTGATAAAAAAGAGCGGACCTTTCGAAGGTCCGCTCTCTTTTTTGTCAGGGACGGCGCAGCAGCCGTTCCATGGCAACGCACTTTTCATCGTATACCTGAATCTTGCGGTCCAGCCGGTCCAGCACCGCCTGCAAGTCGGCAATGCGCTGCGCCAGCTGCTCCCGCTGCTCCAGCAAAAGCGCTTTCCGGGCGGGAAGCGTATCATCTCCCTGCTGGAACAGGGCCACATATTCAATCAGCGCTTCAATGGGAAGCCCGGCCGCCCGCATGCATTTGATGAATTCCACCCAGCCGCAGTCGGTTTCGTCGTAGTCCCGAATGCCGCCGGCGCTGCGGTGCACCGGCGGAATCAGGCCGATGCGCTCGTAATAACGCAGAGTGTCCGCAGAGACACCGTATTTCTGACTCACCTGCGCAATGGTCATGGTTTGTCCCTCCTCTCGGCATGTGCTGTTCCCGGGAATCACATCCCGGTTGCGGAAAAAGACGGGGTCAGAGGCGGCCGCGCCCCTTCACCAGCCCTTGTACTTTTCCAGAAAATCAATCAGATTCATGGTTTGAATATCTTTCAGGATTTCGGCATCCTCAAACCACCAGGCGTCCGCGAGATATTTTCGGCCGCTCATATAGGCCCATTGTTTCTCCTCAAAACGGACCCATACGGGACACGGGTCGCAATGGTAGAGACAGATGTGCCCGTCGATCACAAGACCGCTTGTTTCGCTGATTTGGTACATCCGGGCAAATACTGCGGAATCCTCGCCTGCCATGACCTGCTGATACTCCCGAAGGAGCGTGTCCAAGGGGAGTTCTTCCTTTACCACGTTCTTCAGCAGCGGGCCGGCCGCTTCCGGCGACGGCAGCGGAATATCATAAGAGGGATAGCCTTTCAGAGAGACGTTTGCATGCAAAGCAAACACCGCGTCTCTGCGAATGATGATTTGCTTCATCGTTCCATCCTTCCTTTCCCCTGCGGGACAGAATCCGGCCAGGCCGCACCGCGTACAATTGACAAAGTTCGGTCAGGGACGGCCAAACAGCTGGGCCGCCTCGTTCATGTTGGCAACCACATCCACACCAAAGGGGCAGCGGCGGGTGCAGGCGCCACAAGCGACACACTCGTCCGCTTTGTGGGGCAGAACAGCATAATGCTCCCGCACTGTCTCCGGCACGCCGTTTTGGGCGCGGGCCAGGTTCAGAAACTTGGTGACGGCGGCTACATCGATGCCCTTGGGGCAGGGCGCGCAGTGGCCGCAGTACATGCAGTGGCCGTTCCAGCTGATCCGCGGGAAAGAGGAAAACGCCGCGGCATAATCCCGCTCGTCCTCGCCGGCGGTCTCGTAGGCAAGGCTCTGTTCCAGCTCGGCCACGGTGTGAGCACCCGTCATCACCGCCGCCACGGCGGGACGGGTCAGCGCATAGTGAATGCACTGGCACGCCGTCAGTGCCCGGCCCGCGGGCGACAGTTTTTCGTTCAGCAAATCGCCGCCGCCAAAGGCTTTCATCACGGTGATGCCCACGCCCCGGGTTTCGCACAGCTCGTACAGCCGTGCCCGGTCGGGGTCCATGTTGGTCAGATCCTTTTCGTAACTGGCCCCGCTCCAAAGGGCCTCGCAGTCCTCACCGGCGGGCTGCAGGTCATAACAGGGGTTCACGCTGAACATCAGAACGTCGATGAGCCCGCTTTCCACGGCCGCGGCGGCCGCCACGGGATTGTGGCTGGACAGGCCGATGCAGCCGATGCGCCCCTGGGCTTTCAGCTGACGGGCGTAGTCCATCACCGGGCCGTTCTGCACGCCGTTCCAGTCTTCCAGCGAATCCACATAATGGATCATGCCGATTTCCACATGGTCGGTCTCCAGCCGGGTCAGCAGGTCTTCAAATCCGGCGCGCACCTCGCGGATGTCCCGGGTGCGCTTATACTGGCCGTCCTTCCAGACAGTGCACAAATGGGCCTGCAGGATAAACCGGTTCCGGCGACCCTTCAGCGCCCGGCCCAGCCGGCTGCGCATCTCCGGGTCCGGCGAATACAGATCCAGGCAGTTGACACCGGCCTGCTCCGCCGCGTTCAGCAGCGGCTCCACCAGTTCGCCGTCGTGATCCACAAATCCCTCGCACCCAAGGCCGATCTCGCTGACCATCAGGCCGGTGCGTCCCAGTTCACGATAATTCATAGAGTTCCTCCTCAGTCGGTTTCAAAATGGCGGGCCACCTCTTTCAGGCGGTCCGGAATGGCAATGTGCTGGGGGCATACCCGCACACAGGCGCCACAGCCAATGCAATCCGAGGCTTTCCCATGGGTGGGGCCGTAGTTTTCATAATAGGCCTGGTGCGTGTCAAACGTATTTCCGCCGGTGCCCAAATCGGTATTGTACAGCTCAAAATAGCGGGGAATGGGGATATGGGCAGGGCAGCCATCCACGCAGTAACGGCACCCGGTGCAGGGGACCGCGGCTGCCTGACGGAGCAGGGCGGCAGCACCGGCCACAGCGGCGCGCTCGGCTGCATCAAAGGGCGGCGTGTGTTCCATTGCGGCGGTGTTTTCCGCCACCTGTTCCAGCGTGGACATGCCGCTGAGGACCATCTGTACGTTTTCCAGGCCGGCGGCAAAGCGCAGCGCCCAGACCGGCGCGCTCCAGTCCGGATGGATCCGGCGCATCCGTTCCAATGCCGCCTGAGGCAGGGTGGCCAGCGTGCCGCCCTTCACCGGCTCCATTACGGTCACGGGTTTCCCGTGGCGCAGGGCGGTCTCGTAGCAGAGGCGGGACTGCACAGAAGCGTCCTCCCAGTCCAGATAATTGATTTGAAGCTGCACGAAATCCACCTCGGGATGCTCGGTCAGGATCCGGTCCAGCACCTGTGCGCTGTCGTGGAAGGAAAAGCCCAGCCGGCGAATGCGGCCCTCGGCCTTCTGCTGGCGGGCAAAGGCAAAGGTGTCCAGGCGGCAGGCGGTCTCGTAATGTGTGGCCGTCAGGCTGTGCAGAAGATAAAAGTCAAAGTAATCCACGCCGCACCGGGCCAGCTGCTGCTCAAAAATGCGCGGCTGATCGCTGCTTTTCTGCAACATCATCACAGGCATTTTGTCCGCCAGCAAAAAGCGGGAGCGAGGATGGCGCTGGGTGAGCGCCTTGCGCACCACTTCTTCGCTGCACCCGCCGTGATACATATACGCGGTGTCAAAATAGCAAAAGTCCCGCTGCAGAAAGGCATCCACCATGGGCGCCACCCGCTCCAGATCCACGTCTTTGTCTGCGCCGCCCGCTGTGAGGGGAAGGCGCATCATGCCGAAGCCGAGTTTTTTCAACATGGCTGCCTCCTGCTTCAAAGCTCGTTGTAGGCCGTCTCGTCCACCGGCTCCAGCCATTCGTTGGACGCGCCCTGTGCGGGAACTTCCAGTGCCAGGTGCTGGAACCAGGCGTCCCGGGCCGCGCCGTGCCAGTGCTTGACTTCGGGCGGGATATTGACTACGTCACCGGGCTTCAGCGCGCGGGCGGGCTGGCCCCACTCCTGATACCAGCCGCGGCCGGCTGTTACCAGAAGGATCTGACCTCCTTTGTGATGGATGTGCCAGTTGTTGCGGCACCCCGGTTCAAAGGTGACGTTGCCCACGCCCACACCCTGTGTGGTGAGCATGGTCAGATAGCTTGTTCCCACAAAATACTGTGCAAAGGCGGTATTCTCCCCGCCGACGGGGAAGACAGCGCCGGGGCCGAGAGCGGCCCGGATCTCGGATTCATTCATAGCGTTTCTCCTTCGTTTGGTGTGACTTCGGTGATGCAGCGGATGGCGTTCAGGCTGCGGGGATACCCGATGTAGGGCGCCAGCGCCGTCACAGCGCCCATCAGCACGGAACGGTCGTTGCCCGCGCCCAGATTGGCACGGATGTGGGCGGTCAGCTGGGGCTCGCAGCCGCCCATGGCCGCCAGAACCGCAAAGGTGACCAGCTCCCGCTGGCGCGCGTCCAGCCCGCCGCGGGTGTAGTAATCTCCGAAGCAGTTGGCGGACAAAAAGTCCTGGATGGGTTTCTGGTCCGCCGGCGCCGAAGCGCGCATGGTTTCGATCTGCTCAGCCCCGAACAGCTGCTTTTGCACGGCAAGCCCTTTTTCAAAACGGGTCGCCGGGGTGGTGGTGCTCTGCGCAGGCAGCGGCAAGGCAACGCCCCGCGCGCGGAAGACCTGATTGGCCGCCGCAAAGCAGGGCTGGACCCGTGCGTAACCCGCGTAAGGCACCGTGTGGTACAGAATCTCCCGGGCCTGCACCGGTGTCAGGCCTGCGTCCAGCGCGTCGTTCAGGGTGCTGGCGTACAGCTCCGGTCCGCCGCAGGCGGCCAGGGCAGACAGCAGCACCAGAAAGCGCACCGGCTCGGTCAGCCCGCAGTGCCGGGGCGCCTGCTGACAGGCAAAATCTTCAAAGAAAGCGGAAAATTCCGGATCGGTCTCACGGAATGATTCACACATACAGCATCCCTCCCGAGGATTCGTTGCTTTTACTGTACACCCTGGAGTATACTCCAAGTCAAGAGATTTGCAAAAAAATTCCCACGGGGTTCACACATTTTCGGCGGGGCGTGGTATACTATAAAAAAGGAAGGGGGCGGCTTTCATGGGGCTGCGTGAATATTGTTTCAACGGAAAGCAGGAACTGGAACTGGAGAGCCTGCCCACCAATGCCAAAGGCGACGGTCTGACCAAGAAGGACAAGGAAACTTATCTGGCTTATACAGAGAAGAACCTGGCGCGCATTGCCGCGCTGCAGGACAAGCTGTACGCGGCGGGCAAAGAGGGCATCGTGGTGGTGCTGCAGGCTATGGACGCCGCAGGCAAAGACAGCACCATCAAGCATGTGATGCGCGGGATGAATCCCCAGGGTGTGGATGTGGTCAGCTTTAAGCAGCCCACCAGCGAGGAACTGCGCCACGACTATTTGTGGCGCGCCCACAAGGCCCTGCCGGAGCGGGGCAAAATCGCCATTTTCAACCGCTCTTACTACGAGGACGTGCTGGTGGTGAAAGTGCACCGGATGCAGAAGAGCTACGCCATGGCGGACCGGTGCATCGACGCGCCGGACAAGGACTTTTTCGGAAAGCGCTATCTGCAGATTCGGGATTTTGAGGAATATCTGTACGAAAACAGCTACCGCGTGGTGAAGATTTTTCTCAACGTATCCCGCAAAAAACAAAAGCAGCGCTTTTTGGAACGGATCGACGTGCCGGAGAAAAACTGGAAATTTTCCGAGAGCGATTTAAAAGAGCGGGCCCACTGGGACGAGTACATGAAAGCCTACGAGGCGGCCATCAACGCAACGGCCACCAAGCACAGTCCCTGGTACGTGATCCCTGCGGATCAGAAGTGGTATGCCCGGTTCCTTGTGTCGGAAGTGGTGCGCAAGGTGCTGGAGGAAGCGGACCCGGCCTATCCGGAACTGCCCGAGGAAAAGCGGCGGGACCTGGCCGCCTGCAAATGGATGCTGCAGACAGAAGAATAAAAAAAGCCCCGGCCGCAAGGCCGGGGCTTTTTTGCGTTACAGGGTGCCGTTGAACGCGGGAATCAGTTTGGCCCAGGTGGCGCTGCCCACCACACCGTCGATGGGCAGGCCGGCTTTGGCCTGGAACTGCTGAGTGGCACGGTTGGTGGCCGTGCCGAACTGGCCGTCTACGGTCAGTTTTGCGCCCAGCGCGTTGAGATAGCTTTGCAGAAAGCGCACGTAATCGCCCGAAGAGCCGGTGCGCATGGCCGTGCCGGAATAGGGCGTGGTCACCTGTGTGGGGGTGGTGGTGCTCTCGGCATTGTGCACCGATACAATGGCGTTCCAGGTGTTTTTGCCCAGCTGGCCATCGGCGGTCAGACCGAACTGACTTTGGAAGCGGCGCACCGCGTTGGACATGTTGGAGCCATACTGACCGTCCTCGGTCTGCTTGTTGATGCCCGGATACAGGGTGGCCACCTGGTTCAGCCGCATCTGCATGTGGCGCACGTCCTGCCCGGTGGAACCGGAGCGCAGCGTGATGCCGGGCCAGGTGTCGGCGCTGCCGTTGTAGGCGGCGTTGTAAGCCGCCACGATGGCGTTCCAGGTGGCGGGGCCGATCTTGCCGTCAATGGAAAGCCCCTTCAGCGCCTGAAACTGCTTGACGGTGTTAGCGGTGGCCGCGCCGTACTGGCCGTCGACCGTCAGTGTTTTCAGCGTGGGATAGCCTGCCTTTTGCAGGGCGTTGAGATAGGTCTGCATCCGGGCCACCTCGCTGCCGGACGAGCCGGTCTGCAGGACACGGCCGGGATAGACCGGGCCGGATATCTCGATTGTCTGTGCCATAGAAAAACCTCCTCGTATTATAAAGTAGTAGTGTTTATAGACCCTCTCCAAGGTCTATATGCTATACTGTTGGAGATAC
>NZ_JBBMFA010000102.1:0-8588 GCF_040096265.1 Ruthenibacterium intestinale | reverse complement strand
ATACCTTTTTTGAGCCATCTCTTTTTCACCACCACCATTCATTTTCGGGGTTGACTTTTAATAGTTAATCTTTCTGTTTGCTCCTTATGTTTTTCGAAGCACTCCGCAGTTCCGAAACGGGCAAGCGGCCGTATCGGAACTAGGCCAAAACCGCATTTTATGCGATTTTGCAGCCCTTGCGCGAAGCACTCCGTTACAGCCGCTCTCTCAAAAATGATCCTTTTATAAGAAGAAGAAACAAAAAACAGCCTCTCTGCAACGAAAATCCGAGTGGACTTTCGTCCCGTCGGTCCAACCCTTGCGCGAAGCACTCCGTTACAGCTGGCTGTTAAAAATCAAACAATCTTCTTCACAATTTATGCAGCCTTCCGACTGCGCCTTCAGTATAGCACCACCGGAAAAGGCTTTCAAGGCAGGCGCCGCTTTTTCTATTTTCTAGCCAAAGCCACGCGCTCCGTACTGTGTAAATTCCATAAACTTTACTCTAAAAAAATCACGCTCCCCTGGCTTACAAACCCTTATGGAGCGCGACTTTACAGACTTTTTTCAAAAAATTTTTTCTCAAGTTCGGATAACGCTTCCGGAGTGTCCGCGTCCAGCAGTTCCCCTGCGAAATCCGCCTGGGTCAGGCGCACCTGCGCCCCCGTTTGCCGCGCCGCCGCCATGCCTCCCTGTTCGCCCGTCAGTGCACCCAACGCTCCGAACAGCCGGGCGGGAAACACCACCGGACTACCCGCGATGTCACCAAAGGAAAGGCGGTGCACATCTCCGGGCGCGCCACAAAAAGCATCCAGCAGGCGCACCATGCTGCGGCCGGTGCACAGCGGCTGGTCCCCCTGGACGAACAGGCAGCCGTCCATGCCTTCCATCTGCTCCATGCCCCGGCGCACCGTCTCGCTCTGAGCGCCTCCGCCATACTGCACCACGGTCACTCCTCGCCCAGCGCACAGTGCGGCCACGTCCTCGTCGCTGACAACCGCCACGATCCGGGCTAAATGCTCCCGGGGAAGACTATCCAACACATGTGCCAGCAGGGGCTTTCCCGCCAGATCCGCCAACAGCTTGTTGGCGCCGAAGCGCCGGGCTCGACCGGCAGCCATAATCACACAGCCGATGTTCATGCCTCTTCCTCCACTTCGTCCAAATCCAGCACAAAGCAGTCGTCCCGGGCACGCAGCTCGCACAAAAAAGGCGTGTCGGCCTTGCGGATCGCAGCCAGCACGCGCTTTTCTTCTAGCAATTGCCGCAGTTCGGACCGATACGCCTCGCTGCACTCCTCCAGAAAACCGATCTCGTCCACCGCGGCCCATGCGCCGGGCGCGCGGCGCACCACGCGCAGCATGTCCGCGGCTGGCCCGTCAAAGGCGTCTTTGTCCGGTGTCATGGGCCCTGTTTCTCTCCGGCCCACAATGCATCGCCGGTCTGTGCCGCGCTGGGCCAGTACCACGCACCGAGGCAGGCCATCCGTCCCACGCTCCACCTCGCTGCGCACGCCGGGCACCGGCGCACCGTCCAGCAGCGCTTCCAGCAGTGTGGTTTTGCCCGCACCCTTACCGCCTGTCAAAAGTAAACTTTTCCGGCCGGAACGTTGAAAAGTGCGTATTGTATAAGTTTTCAGCCATTTGAGTGCAGGATGTTTTGTAGGCTTCATACCGCATCAATAACTCCTTTGCGCCGGGCGTCAACATGCTTCCGCCACCGCCTTTACCGCCAATCTTGCGCTGAGTAAGCGCAAACCCAAACGACGCCTCCGCCCGCTTCATGATACCGAATGCCTTGGTATAGGCCATTCCCATGCGTTTGGCCGAGGCCCGCAGACTGCCCAGTTCATCGATACCACGCAGCAGCTGATACGGCCCCTCCCCGAAAAACTTTTCCCCTTCGTCGTCGCAGAAAAAGATTCCGAATTTCAGCTTCATTCCCGTTCTCCTCTTGTCATCAAAAAATATCCACTGTGGCACAAAATATCCACCGGACCGTAGATCCCGCTCAACACCCGCTGCAGCGCGTCTGGGTCCGCGTCCTTCACCGTCACATCGTAGGTCAGGCATCCGTCCCGCAGCAGGAGAAGTCGGTCAGCATAGCGCAAAGCGATGTTCGCATCATGACTGCACAGCAAAATACCCGCACCCTCCCGCGCCGCATACCCCCGCAGCCACTGCAGAAGGCGATGCCGGTTGTCGTAGTCCAGTGCACTGTCCGGCTCATCCAGCAAAAGGACTTCCGGCCGGCGCACCAGCGTGCGAGCAAACAGCACCAGCTGCCGCTGCCCCTCACTCAGAGAAAGGAAGTCCTCTTCGGTCCACTGGCCCGCCCCCAACTGTTCCAACAGCATCTCAGCCCGGCGGCGCTTTTCTTTGCCCGGATGCTCCAGCAGTCCCAGTACAGGGTTGTACCCCATCATCACCACGTCCAGCACACGCAGAGAAAGAGCGCACACGCTGCGCTGGGCCAGATATCCCAGATGCTGCGCACGGCGGCGCGGCGGCATTTCCCACAGGTTCGTCTTTTCTAACATACACCCTCCCGTGGCGTCCGTCAAGCCGCACACCGCCTTGAGAAGCGTGGATTTTCCCGAGCCGTTTGCCCTCAGCAGCGCGCACACTTCGCCTCGCTGCACCGCAAAGGAAACGCCCTGCAAAACATTGCGCCGTCCATAACCTGCCCGCAGGTCTGTGACCGTTAGAAGATCATTCATTCCCAATCCCCCTTTCGGCACATCAGCCAAAACAGGAATGGCGCCCCCAGCAGCGAGGTAATGATGCTTACCGGTATCTCGCTGGAGCCTATACTACGCGCCAGAATATCCGCGCACAAAAGCAGCACGCTGCCCGTTACCCCGGCCAAAATGGTGGAAGAGAATCGACTGCTGTGCATTAGAAGCCGTGCGATGTGCGGGGCTAACAGCCCAATAAAAGAAATCAGCCCCGTCACGCTGACCACCGCGCCAGTAACCAGCGTTGCCAACAAAAGCACTGCCCGTCGCATGCTCTTCACTGAAACACCCAGCATCCTAGCCTCGTCCTCACCCAAGCCCAGCAGCAAGATCTGCCGGTGCAGTACAAACAGACCTGCCAGACCTGCCATTGTCAAGGGCAGAACGCCCAACAGCTTGGTTAAAGTCACGTCCGCGAAGCTGCCCATAGTCCAGAACTCAATAGCCGCCAGCTGCTTTTCCGGGTCTGCCGTCAGCTTCAGCAGCATCAGCAGTGCCTGTGTTAAGGCGTTCACGGCAATGCCCGCCAGAACGATGCCCGTGATGCCCTGTCGGCGTGCAAACCCCGCCAGCGCCAGAACCGTCAGCACTGCTGCCATTCCCCCCGCAAAGGCCATCAGCGCCGTGAGCACAACCCCGCCACCAAACAGCAGAATAGCCCCAGCCGCGCCCACGGAAGCACCTGACGAAACACCAATAATATCCGGTGCTGCCAGGGGGTTCTGAAACACCGCCTGATAGACACTGCCAGCCACGCCCAGCGCAAACCCAGCCAGCATGGCCATACAGGTACGCGGCAGGCGCAGAGTGAAAAACACCTTGCGATCCATACCATCCGTCGCCAGCTGCATCCAGTCGATGGGATAACGCCCAACCGCCAGAGAAGCAGCAAAGGCAGCCCCCGTCAAAACGAGGGCTGCCGCAAAATAAAATTCAGCTTATTTTATCATGGATTTTTCACCCTGTAAATCCATCCAAAGTATGAGTTACGATGGATCGATCGCTCCATCGCATATTTTAGAATTGTTTTTCCTCTCAAAATTTATTTTTTCTATGTGCAGTTCATAAATCGGGTGCGAGCGGCTCCTTTACATTTTTAAGAAGGCGCCACAGCGTGGAACGGCTGATTCCCAACTGCCGCGCAGCGGCGGAATGATTCCCGTTGTTTGCAGCCACTGCCGCACGCACCGCATCCAGTGTGATCTGGTCCAGCGTGCGATGATCCGTTCCGCCGGCGGGCGTTCCGGGTGCACACAGCGCGCGCTGCTTATCCAGCAGTTCCGCCACAGAGCTTCCCCGAATGTACGAAGAGGTGGCCAGCGTGGCAAGCTCCAGCAGGACCTGTTTGAACTGCGTATAATTGTTGGGCCAGCGATAACGGATCAGCAATTCCGTGGCGTGCGGTGTAAACCCGATCAGCTCTCTGCCCAGCTCCTGATTCAGGCTGCCCAGGTACAAGCTGGCCAACGAGGGAATTTCGTCCGCACGGGTGCGCAACGCCGGCAGACGCAGCGACAGGCAGCCCACCCGGTTCACAAAGTCCTGCCCGGTGGGCGAAAGCGGCGTACCCTCGGCACAGGAGCAGGAGAAAATCAGCCGTTCCCGCCGGGCCAGGTCCGTCTCAATGATCTGGGATAAAAGTGTTGCTGCCCTTCGGTCCGACAGTGCGTCCAGATGCTGAAAATACACAGTCCCGCCCATATCATTCAAGGGAGATGCGGCATGGTTGAGCAGAAAGTCCCAGCTTTTTTCATCCGCCAGGGCACAGTCTACCTCCACAAAGGGTTCGTTGCGCCGCGAACCTCGCAGATACAGAGCCCGCGCAATCTGCTGCTTTCCGGTTCCCGTTTCGCCTACAATCATGATGGGCTGGCGCGCCTCGGCAATGGCATTCAGTCGGGGCTCCAGTTCCCCCATCGCGCCGCTGATGCTGTAAAAACTGCTCATGAACAGCTGGCTGCACTCCGCCTGATTCAGTGTTCGGATGCCGGTTCTCTCGGAACGCAGCGGGATCTGCGAGGGATTGCAGCGGAACAAAAACATTTCTTCACGGTTCAGCGTCAGCCGTTCGGCGCTGATGCGGTACAGCAAACCACCCGCCCAGTGATAAAAATGAAGCGCACCGGTGCGGGGAATCTCGCGCATGCGCGCGTGCAAAAGCGCGCCCAGTTCGTGGTCCGGTTCCCGCGGTGCTGCATAATAATATGTTCCGTCGGCGCGCAATACCACAACAAATCCCTTTTCAGGCTGGGCAATGCGGCGCAAAAGCTGATTTTCCCGCCGCATCCGGCGGGAGTTTCTTCCCTGCTCCACGGCCTGTTCCAATGCGGTGTGAAGGCTCTCCGCCCCGGATGTGATCAAAAAAGCATCAAATCCCATGCGGCGGGCAATGGTGTGTGTGACCATATCGCCGATCACCATACGATATCCGCCCTTCTGCAGACGCTGTAAAGTGGTCTCCACTTCCTCCGTGCTGTGGACCGTGAGAATGTCCAGCTCATACCGCAGCAAATCGCAGAGCGTATGGGCAGCCTCTGTGATGTCCGGAAAACCGACGATGGCATACAGATTGGAGTAACTCTGCGCCAGCCGAATGGTCCGCAGCACATCATAAACGGACAGCTGAATGGAAATCACCGGCAAATCGGTCGTCTCCCGAATCAGGGTGGCTGTTCCGCCGCGGGAAATGATTGCGTCGTACCCTGCATCCACCGTGCGGCGCACAATATCCGCACCCTGCTGCAAATCTCCTGTATAAACGTCCAGTTCCACGTCCGGCAGATTTTCCGCCGTTCGGCGCATTGCATCCAGCATGCCCTCATAGGGGGCGATTCCCAAAATTCGCAGCGGTTCAGCAGCGGCACCCATCACTTTTCCTCCCAACAGTCAAATAACATTTTCTTCATTGTAGCAAAATGAATCAGTTTTGTCGATGAGCCTTTCCTTTCATCCATGCCGTGGTCACAATCAAGAAGCAATTTGATACAGTCAGTTCCTGGACAATTTGTTTTATTCTTATATTAATAAACTATTCGGATAGTATTTTGAGCAAATTAACGGGTTCACTCAAAGCTGCCAAGCTGCGATACATTTTTTACCGTTTCGAGCATGTGCCTGACATTTTGCATAAAAATCTAATCTTTTTATGCGCACAACGTGTCATAATAAAACAATATTCGTCATCCGACTCGTAAACCGTTTTATTTTCAAACATACTTTTAAAAATATTTTTTAAAAAATCAAAAATATGTATCATTTTGAATCAGTTTTTGATTTTCCTGGCCTGTCAAACCGCTCGACGTACCTGCTACAATGAAGACGATGAAAAACGCCCGAGAGAGGATGAGAACATGCTCCGCTTACTGATGATTGCAGATGATTTTACCGGCGCGCTGGACACCGGCGTTCAGCTGGCGCGTCATGGTGCACGCACGCTTGTGGTGACGGATGCCGGGGCAGATCTGCGCGGAATTGGCACCGATGTGGAAGTTCTGGTCATGGATGCGGAAACACGCCATCTGCCCTCCCTGCAGGCGCACGAAATCGTGGCCCGCATTGTGGCGCAGGGCGTGGAGAGAAACATCCCCTACATTTATAAAAAAACCGACTCGGCCCTGCGGGGAAACATCGGCGCCGAACTCAGCGCCGCACTGGAAGCATCCGGTGTCCGGCAGTTGTTTTTCTTTCCGGCGCTGCCCGGCATGAACCGGCAGACGGTAGACGGCGTGCATTATATTGACGGCGTTCCGGTGGCACAAAGCGTTTTCGGCGCAGACCCCTTCGAGCCGGTGACCGAATCTCGGGTGACAGAGCTGATTGCACAGCAAAGTGATGTGCCCGCGCACTCTTTTCCGCCGTTGGAGACAGCCGGTCCCCTTCCTTCGCAAGAGGGAATTTTGATTTTTGATGCGCAGACAGAAATGCAGCTGCGCACTGCCGGCCAGCGTTTGCTGGATGCGGGCCGGCTGAAGGTGATGGCCGGCTGTGCCGGATTTGCGGCGGTTCTGCCCGATTTGCTGAAGCTGGGCGACGGACATCCGCCCGCACTTCCCCTCTTGGACAAACGCCTTCTGGTTCTGTGCGGAAGCGTGAACCCCATTACGCTGGCACAGCTGGATGCCGCAGAACGCGCGGGATTCACGCATCTGCGCATGACCGCCGAGCAGAAGCTGGAGCCGAATTATTGGGATACCGAACCGGGACGCCTTCAACTGGAAGAGTGGACCCGGATCATGGCAGCGGGCGGCCACTGCATTCTGGACAGCAACGGAGTGGACGGAAGCGCCGCCACCGATGCCTACGCTGCCCGGCACGGCTGGAGCTGCTGCGACATTCGGACGCGAGTCTCCCGCTCGCTGGGACGTGTGCTGAAAAAACTGGGAGAAGTGGAAGGCACGCTGTTGATCACCGGTGGCGATACGCTGCTGCAGTGTATGCACCAGATCGGCGTCACGGAGCTGCAGCCTCTGGGGGAACTGGCCAGCGGCGTGGTGCTCTCCCGCTTTGTACTGGACGGCAGCCCGCGCTTTGTCATTTCCAAATCCGGCGGCTTCGGTCCCCCGGACCTGCTGTTACATCTGACTGATTTCCTGGCGGCGCAACGCTGACCGCTCATACCAAGGAGGAACGACTATGACCTATCCCACACTGCCGACCCTCGCATGGGACGGCGCCGTTTATCATAACCCGCTCATGAATACGGACGAGGCTCTGCTGCCCACGGGCGGCTACCCCACGGCCCACGCCCCTGCCATGCTGGAACTTCCCAACGGCGATTTGCTCTGCTGCTGGTTTGCAGGCACCTACGAAGGCAGCGCCGACATTCACATTGTCTGCTCCCGCCTGCCCAAGGGTGCGCTCGCCTGGGAGGCCCCGGTGGAAGTCTCCGGCGACCCCGCCCGCAGTGAACAGAATCCCTCACTGTTTTTCGGTCCCGACGGTGCTGTATGGTGCATGTACACCGCGCAGCTGGACCGACAGGCCGGCAAGGACAACATGCAGTTCACTTCCCAGATCCGCTGCCAGAAAAGCACCGACGGCGGCCGGACCTGGAGCGCTTATGAAACCGTATTTCCCCGGGAAGGCAGTTTCTGCCGGCAGCCCATTCAGGTGCTGCACAACGGCCGCTGGATCTTCGCCAACTGGTTGTGCACCGACTCGGCAGAAGGGCTGTCCGGAGACCCCACGGTGTTCCAGATCTCCGACGATCAGGGCAAAACCTGGCGCCAGGTGGAGATGCCCCAAAGCCGGGGCCGCGTTCACGCCAATGTGGTGGAGCTGGACAACGGGCACCTGGCGGCCTTTATGCGCAGCCGGGAAGCGGATTTCATCTACCGCTCTGAATCGTTTGACTGGGGTGACAGCTGGTCTGCACCGACGGCCACGCCCATTCCCAACAACAACTCTTCCATCAGCGCCCTTCGTCTGAACAGCGGGCGCATTGCCATCGCCTGCAACCCCACCTGCACCCCGGACCCTGTGCCCGGCAAGGCCGCATGGCCCGGTCTGCGCTGCCCGGTGTCCGTGGCTCTGTCCGAGGACGGCGGAAAGACCTTTCCCCTGATTCGCTGGATGGAGCGGGGCGAAGGCTTCATGGGCGAGGAAAACCGCACCAACAATCAGCAGTATGAATACCCGTACCTGATGCAGTCCACAGACGGCGCGCTGCATCTGGCCTATGCCGCGCACACGCGCAAAGGCATCAAATACATGCGTTTCACCGAAGCGGACGTCATGGGTGCCAAGCGCGAGCGCGTGGGCCTGTACAATCCTACCGCCGCCCAAAGCCGCTGAACGAAAGACTAACTATTAAAAGTCAAGTCTAAAATGAAAGGTTTTTGAATGAATTGCAAAAATGCATTTCAGATATAGT